>NZ_JBKOUE010000008.1:0-172711 GCF_046765995.1 Methylophilus sp. 'Pure River'
CAACTTTGGGTTCAACTTTGGGTTCAACTTTGGGTTCAACTTTGGGTTCAACTTTGGGTTCAACTTTGGGTTCAACTGGTTTCACCGGGGTTGGTGCGATAACAGGTTTGGCTGGCTCTGCCTTGGCCAATTTTTGCGGTGCGGCAGGGGCTGCGGGGGCAGAAGCAGTAGCCTCTTCAATGTTAGCCTCAGGCACTTCCTGGGCGTTGGTTTCTGGGGTGTTGGCAGCCGGGGCGGCCTCATTGTCCAACACCACTTCATCGTCAGGCAATTCAAGAATAGGCTCGCGGTTAGCCTGGCGGTTGACGACTGTAATTTCTACGTTATCGTGGCTGGATTCGACTACTCTGTCCTTGAGCACGAAGGGCAATATGATTAACATCAGCACCACCAGCGTGATCGCACCTACCAACCGTCTGCGGGCCGTTTTCTTGAGCAACAGTTCGTTGTCTGTCAAAGCATCTCTCGCCATAATGTTTTGAAGTTCTCACTCAGTTCTATGTATACGCCAGGAGCGCAATTACGCAGCCCATTGATCAGGCGTTAATTCCAGTATCGCAGCTACAGTGAAGAATGAGCCGAACACAATAATTTTATCATTTTTTGCTGCTTTTTTATAAGCTGTCCGCAATGCGGTTGGCAAATCTGCATGCAGGTGAATATGTGTCTGCGGCACTTTCTGGCTTAAACAGGTATGCAAATAATCAAGCTCTGCTGCTCGCGGATGCTGGATAGGGGCAATATGCCAGGTATCAATCACGGGGTGCAGGATATCCACCACACTGGCAATATCTTTATCAGACAGCATGGAGAAGACGGCAACCACCTGGCCGCCATCGGCACTCAGGCGTTGCAAATTATCGCGCAGTGCACGTGCGGCATGTGGGTTATGCGCGACATCCAGTATCAGATCAGGCGCTTGCTGTATATATTGAAAGCGGCCTGTGACTTCTGTCCCGGTTAATGCCTGCAATAGCTGATCTTCCGTGACTGGCAATGTTGCCTGTAAGGCACGTACGGCAAAGATGACGCTGGCGGCATTATTCCACTGGTAATGGCCGAACAGGCGCAAGGTGCCGATATCCAGCCGCCCCAGGCTATCCCGGTAGTGCGCGTGTTGCGCATCGGAAACATCCATCTGGTAGTCCACGCCAAAACGGTTTAACTTGACGCCCAGTGATTCAGCATAGGCCAGCAAGGAGGCTGGCGGAGCCACGTCACCGCAAATGGCAATCTGTGGCTGGCGGTAAATACCGGCTTTTTCGTGGCCGATTAACTCACGGGTATCGCCAAGAAACTCCATATGGTCGAGATCGACATTGGTCACGATGGCACAATCGGCATCTACAATATTCACCGCATCCAGGCGGCCGCCCAAGCCAACTTCGAGAATAACGACATCCAGCGGCTGCTGTTCAAATGCCCACAACGCCGCCAACGTGCCCATTTCAAAATAGGTCAGCGTGATATCACCACGCGCTTGCTCCACGGCAGCAAAGGCGTCACAGAGCATGGCATCGGCAATCACATTGGCATTGAAGCGAACACGCTCCTGATAGTGCACCAAATGGGGAGATGTGTAACATCCGACCTGGTAACCGGCAGTGCTATAGATACGCTCCAGCATGGCACAAGTAGACCCTTTGCCATTGGTGCCGCCAACGGTGATCACGGTAAACGGAAATTGTAGCTGCAGACGTGCTGCCACTGTTTGCACCCTGCCCAAGCCCATCTCGATGGATTTGGGGTGTAGGGATTCAATGTAGCCGAGCCAATCCTCAACGGTTTGGGGAAGCTCGGGTATCACAGGCGGCATCAGGCAGCTTTGGTAATATGCAGGAAATTGGACAACAACTGGCTCAGCTTGGCGCGCATTTCACGACGGTCAATAATCATATCAATGGCACCGTGCGTCAGCAGAAACTCTGCACGCTGGAAGCCTTCAGGCAAAGTTTCGCGTACGGTTTGCTCAATCACGCGAGGACCGGCAAAACCGATCAAGGCATTTGGCTCAGCCACAATCACATCACCCAGCATGGCAAAGCTGGCAGATACCCCACCCATGGTCGGATCCGTCAACACAGAGACATATGGCAGGCCCGCTTCAGACAGCTTGGTCAACGCAGCACTGGTTTTAGCCATTTGCATCAATGACAGCAAGCCTTCTTGCATACGAGCACCACCGCTGGCAGAAATACAGATAAATGCAGCTTTGTGCTGGATGGCGTCTTGTACACCGCGTACAAAGCGCTCGCCCACCACGGAGCCCATGGAACCGCCCATAAACTTGAATTCAAACACGGCCGCCACGACCGGCACTCCTTCAATCGCGCCGCGCATCACAATTAGCGCATCTTTCTCCTTGACGTCACGCTGGGCAGACTTCATGCGCTCGGCGTAAGTTTTGCTGTCTTTAAATTTCAATGCATCTACTGGCGTGACATCGGCGCCAATTTCAACGCGGCCTTCTGCATCCAGCAGCACATTCAGGCGGTCACGCGCACCAAGGCGATGATGGTGGCCGCACTGTGGGCACACTTCCAGGTTGGCATCCAGGTCAGTACGGTAAAGTACCGTCTGGCAGGCATCACATTTATGCCACAGGCCTTCTGGCACGTTACGCTTTTGTACTGAGCCAACAGCCCGTTTAATTTTTTGTGGAATCTTGTCTAACCAGCTCATAGTTTCTCCTGCTTTTATATTGCGATATTCTGAAGACATGAATAAACAGTCCTATACAAAGTCAATCGCAGTACGTAATTCTTTGGTTAATGCCTGCACATTGGCAATCAAGTTAGCGGCGTCAGCGCTTTCAATCGCCAGCACCATGCGGCTACCGACCACAACAGCATCCGCAATCGCCGCCACTTCACGCGCTGTAGCTGCATCCTTCACGCCAAAGCCAACGCCAATCGGCAAGCTGGTTTGTTGACGTATCTCTGCCACGCGCTTTTTGACCTCGACAATATCCAGGTTAGCCGCACCTGTCACGCCTTTGAGCGACACATAGTACAGGAAGCCTGTTGCCTGCTTCACGATCAACTCGGTACGTGAAGGCTCGGTGGTCGGGGACAACAGAAAAATACTGTCGATATCGGCGCTGGCCAGCTCCTGGTTAAAGCTTTCGCACTCCTCAGGTGGATAATCCACAGTCAGCACGCCATCGACCCCAGCCTCTTTCGCCAAGGCAACAAACTGGGTACTGCCCATGGCTTCAATGGGGTTGGCATAGCCCATCAGTACGATAGGTGTGGTTTGGTTGGTTGCGCGAAACTCTTTAACCATGCCAAGTACTTTGCGCAGGCCCATTTTGTGTACCAGCGCACGCTCACTGGCGCGCTGAATTACCGGACCATCCGCCATCGGGTCAGAAAACGGCACACCGAGTTCAATCATGTCGGCACCGGCTTCTACCAAGGCGTGCAACAAAGGCACAGTATGGTCAGGATGCGGATCACCGGCTGTAATGTAGGGAATCAGTGCCTTTTTACCTTGCGTCTTGAGTGTGGCGAATACAGATTGAATGCGGGACATAAGAATGCTTTTTTAATTAATTCAAATAATGCCAGTGGATTTGCAAGGCATGACTGTGCGTATAAAGTCGACAAGAACAGTCATGCTAGCCAAGGTCACAGAGTAATATTCGCCAACCGTGCCACGGTGTTAATATCTTTATCACCACGGCCAGAGAGATTCACCAGCACGACTTGGTCCGGAGACATGGTTTTAGCCAGTTTTTCCGCATGCGCCAGAGCGTGACTGGACTCCATCGCCGGGATAATGCCTTCAGTACGGCAAAGGTTATGGAAGGCCGTCATGGCTTCTTCATCCGTGATTGCCACATATTCCGCGCGCTTGATGTCTTTTAACCAGGCATGCTCAGGGCCCACGCCTGGGTAATCCAGGCCTGCAGAAATAGAGTGCGTTTCAATGATATTGCCATCTTCATCTTGCATCAGGTAAGTACGGTTGCCGTGCAGTACGCCAATCGGGCTATTTGCGGTTAAAGGGGCCGCATGCTGGCCAGTGCTCAAGCCGTGACCGCCCGCCTCAACCCCAATCAGGCGCACACCCTCAACGTCGATGTATGGGTAGAAAATGCCCATGGCATTGGAGCCGCCGCCGACACAGGCAACGATGGCATCTGGCTGGCGGCCGATCATTTCCTGCATTTGATCTTTCGCTTCGATACCAATCACTGCCTGGAAATCGCGCACCATCATTGGATAAGGATGTGGACCGGCCACAGTACCGATAATGTAGAACGTATTGGAGATATTGGTCACCCAGTCGCGCATGGCTTCATTCAATGCGTCTTTCAGGGTTTTTGAGCCGCTCTCAACAGGCACCACGGTCGCCCCCAGCAACTTCATGCGGAACACATTTGGTGCCTGACGCTTGACATCCTCGGCTCCCATATAGACCACGCACTCCAGGCCCAGGCGGGCAGCAATCGTCGCGGTCGCTACGCCATGTTGCCCAGCCCCGGTTTCCGCAATCACGCGTGGCTTACCCATGCGTTTGGCCAGTAATGCCTGGCCAATCGTGTTATTGATTTTGTGCGCCCCAGTGTGATTTAAATCCTCACGCTTGAGATAAATTTGTGCGCCACCGACTTTGTCAGACAGGCGTTTAGCATGATAAATCGGGCTGGGACGGCCAACGAAGTGCTTTAGGTCATAAGCAAATTCAGCCAGGAACTCAGGATCGTGACGATATTTCTCATACATCACCCGCAGTTCTTCCAGGGCTTCCACCAGGGTTTCTGCGACAAAAACGCCACCAAAAGGGCCAAAATGACCGCGCTCATCTGGCATGTCATACATTTGCATGCGTTACTCCGTATCTCGTTTGTTACTCTAACCGCCCATGACGTGCAGCATCACACTGCACCACCTGCTGCATGAATGCAGCTATCTTTTGCGGGGACTTAATCCCCTTTTGTGCTTCCACCCCGCCACTCACATCCAGCGCATAAGGGCGTACCTGATGCGTGGCTTGTGCAACATTTTCCGGATTCAAACCACCGGCCAATATCACCGGCTTTTGCAAATCGGCAGGGATCAGCGACCAGTCAAATGCCTCGCCGGTCCCACCCACTGCTTTTTCAGAGTAAGTATCTAGCAGCAAGGCTGACGCTGACGCAAAATCAAGCTCGCATTGTACCAAATTTACCCCTGGTTTGACGCGGATTGCTTTGTAATATGGCAGATTAAATTGTGCGCAATAGTCTGCCGACTCATCACCATGAAACTGCAAACAATCCAGCGCTGTACTTGCGATCACTTGCTGCACATCTTCAACCGATGCATTCACAAACAGGCCGACTTTGCTTACAAAGGGCGGGAGCGCTGCCATGATTGCCTGGGCTTGCGCCGCCGTGACCGCGCGTGGGCTAGGCGCATAAAACACAAAGCCCAACGCATCCGCACCTGCGGCAATCGCTGTCAGCGCATCTTCCAGGCGGGTGATCCCGCAAATTTTTACCCTGGTTCTTGTCATATGATTAATTACTCTCTTCAACTCCAGTGCGCCTCACACACTGGTAATTGCCAGCTGTCGTCGTACTCTACACCGGTAAAATACAATCCATCCGGCATAAACGTGGGCGGTGACAGACGCCTGTCTTTATATTGCAACAAGTCAGTAAATGCAGCCGGACTTAACTTGCCCTGGCCGACATACACTAAGGCGCCCACCATATTGCGAATCTGGTGCTGTAAAAAGGCGTTGGCCTTGAAACTGAAAATGATATATCGCCCATGTTGCGCGATGTCAGCGCGATGCATCGTCCGTATCGGCGTACTGGCCTGGCATTCACTGGCACGAAAAGCGCTGAAATCATGCTCGCCAATCAAGCCAGGCATGGCTTGTTGCATTAAGGCGATATCCAGTGGCCTATGGTACCAACCTACTCGCCCGTGTTGACTGGCGGGCGCCACAGCATGATTGTGCAACACATATTGATAACTACGCGCACGCGCACTAAACCGCGCATGAAAGTCTGCAGCTACTTCAGTGGCCCACAAGATACGCACCCAGGCAGGCAGGTGCGCATTGGTGCCACGCACCCAGGCACTCAATGGTCTGACAACTGAAGTTTCAAAATGTGCCACTTGCATCAATGCATGCACGCCTGAATCTGTACGGCCAGCAGCATGCAAGCGAACTGCTTCGCCACCCACCTGCTTAATGGCATGCTCAATAGCATCCTGTACGCCTGCGGCATTTGGCTGACTTTGCCACCCTTGAAAATAGGCGCCGTGATATTCAATGCCAATCGCAATTTTCATGGCGCCTAGTATAAGGGCTGTCTGTCATTACGCCAAATCAGACCACACTGCCAACGAGGGACAGTTGAAATGAACAAGGCCGGGAACCCGGCCTTGATTTATGCTAATTTTGCCAATAATTCACTGGCTCGTTGCCGCTGACGCTCGCCGCCTTCTGCGATGACCTCATCAATCAACTCCTTGGCACCGACTAGGTCTTCCATGTCGATATAGGCCTGAATCAGGTCGAGTTTGGTATTCACCTCTTCCGGCTCATCTGTTATCGCCTCGGTACTGACTGAGGCACTATCGGCCATATCCAGGGAGATTTCAGGGAAAGCAACATTATCGGCCGCCGCTTCTACGGCTGGTGCTTCATTCAATGCCTTGTCAGCAGAGCCCAGGCTGATTTCTTCGATTTCCAGCGCATCATCTGCCGCTTGTTCACCAATCGCATCATTCGGGCCACCCAACTCCAGTGACAACTCAGGCAATGACTCAAACACAGCATCCTCGCTGGATAAAGTTTGCTCACCGGTCGTTGTTGACAATGGCTTGTTGCCGGCAACATCTACCCCTTGCGCGCCCTCATCCAGGTTCAGCGATGGCAAATCTAATGCTTTAGGTGTCAATGCAAGATCAGCATCCCCATTTAAAGCATCACTGCCCTGATCTTCCACGGAATCAGGCTCTACCACAGAGGCTGGCTCCACCTCAAAACGCAAGGCATCCGCATCGCTCACTGGCTCTGCGGAGAATGCAAGGCTGGCGTCACCCACCTCTGGCAGCGTTGACTCCGCCACTGGGGTATCTATCTGCAATGTATCAGTATCGCTGATCACAGGCGACACGTCCGCACTGGATTCAATTGTGATTTCTTCTGTGGCGGTACGCACTGAGCTTTCAGTAGACACTACTGGCTCACTACTCGCCGCTGCCACCGCTTCAGACGCACCATCAAACTCCAATGCCGGCGCTTCAAAGTTAAAGTGATAGGCATCCTCTTCACTCTGCGTTTCTGTCACTGGCAATTCGGTTGCAGTCGCAATCTCATTGGCAGCGACTGGCGCGCCTTGGTAAAGCGTATTGTCCGGATCCAGCTTTTGCCCCATGGCACTGACTTTTGACCAGGTCGCATCTGCCGGACCAGCTTTGGCATACACCTCACCAGCCAGCGACTCAAACGCAACCTTATTACCGGTGGTCTGATAAATTTCCAGCAACTTCACCTTGAGTTCCTGACGCTCAGGATCTTTTTGAATCGCATCTTTGAGGATTTCCTCAGCTTGGGCATCACGGCCATACGCCATGTATACCTCAGCCTCAGCAATCGGATCCACATCATGCGAATCGATCATGCCACCGACACCACTCTGCGAGAAGTCGGTCAAAAAGGAGGTGTCGCCAGAAGCCGCAGCCTGCGTATCACCGAACACAGTGTTATTTTGCATTTCGGTCGCTGGCGAGGTCACAATCGCATCTTCAAACGTATCAATCTGTTTTTTGCGGCGGATACGGATCAATGCCCAGACACACAGCAGCACCGGCAAAGCAATCAGCGCCAGTGGCAACACCGGGCTGATATTTTTCAGGCGCTCAAACAACACATGCATAAAGGAAGGCTGCTGCACAGGCACATCTGCGGCAGGTTCTTCAACAGGTGCCACCGGCTTGGCTGGTTCTGCCGCAGGCTTCTCTGCAGCCACTGGTGCAGGCGGCACCTTAGCGGCTTCAGCAGGAGCAGCCTCAACAGGTTTTTCTACTGCAGGCGCAGACTCAACTTTTGCTTCGGCTTTAGGCTCGGCAGCGGCTTGCGCAGCATTCTTCTCTGCCTGCGCCATCGCATTGTTCTTCATTTCCATCAGCTTCTTCATGTCCGCGACTTGTTTTTCAAGCGCGGCTGCACGAGACTGTTCTTCTTTGATGGCATTTGCCTTGGCAGTCGCATCTTCTTGCGCTGCGGTTGCGGATGTTTTGGCTGCTGACTTATCAGCTTGCGTTGTTGACTTCTCATCACCAGCCGACAGTTTCAATACATCTTTCCCTGGCTTGGCTTGCGGCGAGGGTTTCGCCCCTGCGGCACCAATCTTGCCTGCGGATTGCTGTGTATTGCCACCACTTTGGCTGGCTGCGCTTTCCTGGACGACTTTAGCCAGTGAATTTTTATAGGCTTGCCAGTTGGTCGCATGTTCCGCGATCAGGCTTTTCGCCTGTGGGCGGCTAATGCTATCCAGGGTTGCCTGGTCTGGCATACGCATAATCTTGCCGACCTTGAGGCGGTTCATGTTTTTACCATCAAACGCCTGCTGATTTGTCTGGTAGAGCGCAGCAAGCATTTGTTCAACGCTGACATTATCAGGTTTCATTTGCCTGGCAATGGCATAAAGGGT
Source organism: Methylophilus sp. 'Pure River' (assembly GCF_046765995.1). Taxonomy (NCBI): domain Bacteria; kingdom Pseudomonadati; phylum Pseudomonadota; class Betaproteobacteria; order Nitrosomonadales; family Methylophilaceae; genus Methylophilus; species Methylophilus sp. 'Pure River'. The sequence goes on from NZ_JBKOUE010000008.1 coordinate 8,663, forward strand.
ATCCCCACGCTCAGTGGTCAATGCATTTTCTGCGTTTGTTTCTTCGGCAACCGCTGGTTTAGTCGCAGGCTTTGCAGCAGTTGGTCTGGATGATGCAGGCTTCCTGGCCTCTGGTACCACAGCCTGGCTAGGTTCGGGCACCACTGCTGCTGGAGGTGCACTTGGCGCAGGCGCTGCCTGACCATTGACTGGCAAACCAGCAGACTCGGATACATAATTAGAGTTAAACCCAGGCGGATCCAGCAACAGGGTGTATTCTTTAACCAGTCGGCCAGTCGGCCAATCGACCTGGATCAGCATATCCAGGAAGGCTTCGGTAATTGGCTGGGAGCTGGTCAGCTTGAGGATGGGCTGACCTTTGATGTTATTAGCCACTTCAATCTTGATAAAGGGATAAGAGGCAGGCTTTTCCAGCATCTGGTCCTGATAGACCTGCTCGCTCGCCAATGCTGCCTGGATGCTATTGAGCTCACTTGGCGTGACCGCCAGCAACTCAATTTCCGCATTGAGCGGTTCCCCCAGTTTTGAGCTTGAAACCATGCCCCCCAAACCAGCGGCATGCGCCGAAAGGGCAGTACTCAAACTCAAGGCAAAGGCTATTTTTTTTAATTGAAATTTACTCACCGATTAACCCTTATTCATTCATGGCGTTTGTCAAAATAGCATCATTCAGACAGCCACGCAAGCGCGCCCAGGCGGCTTGTGAGCAATAAATACACCGTTTTGAAGCTATAGTAACCATTAAACAGGATTATATAAAAAGCAAAAGCCCGAAAAGACCATGATTTCATTAATAAATCATGGCTTTACGGGCCGCTATTTAATCAAATACTTAAGCTTCGACCAAAACTCTCAACATACGGCGCAAAGGCTCTGCGGCTCCCCACAACAACTGGTCACCAACAGTAAAGGCCGACAGGTATTCACCGCCCATGGCCAACTTACGCAAACGACCAACCGGGGTCGTCAATGTGCCGGTAATCGCTGCCGGTGTGAGCTCGCGCATACTGATTTCACGCTCGTTAGGTACCACTTTGGCCCACTCGTTGGCTTCGGCCAACATTTGGTTGATTTCGTCTAAAGGCACATCCTTGCGCAGCTTGATGGTCAGCGCCTGTGAATGACAGCGCATGGCGCCGATACGCACACACAGTCCATCAATCACGATCGGATTCGCTTCACGGCCTAAAATCTTGTTGGTCTCAACGCCGCCCTTCCACTCTTCCTTGCTTTGGCCATTACCCAGGTCTTTATCAATCCATGGGATCAGGCTGCCAGCCAGTGGCACGCCAAAATTGGATTGTGGTAAATCATCGCTACGGATGGTATCCGCAACGGTTTTATCAATCTGCAAAATCGCAGAAGCCGGATCCGCCAACAAACCAGCGACAGAAGCATTGATCACGCCCATCTGGCTAATCAACTCACGCATATTCTGCGCGCCTGCGCCTGAAGCGGCCTGGTAAGTCATAGAGGTTGCCCACTCAACGAGGTCAGCTTTAAACAAACCATTGAGCGCCATAAGCATCAATGACACAGTACAGTTGCCGCCTATCCAGTTCTTGCCGCCATTGGCCAAGGCGTCCTTAATCACATGCATGTTCACCGGATCCAAAATGATCACGGAGTCTTGCTCCATGCGCAAGGTAGAGGCCGCATCAATCCAGTGGCCGTTCCAGCCTGTTGCACGCAATTGCGGAAACACTTCGCTGGTGTAATCACCACCCTGGCAGGTGACAATGACATCCATCTGACGCAATGCATCAATATTTTTGGCATCTTTCAGCGCAGGAGAATCCTTGCCCACCTGAGGCGCAGCGCCACCTGTTTGCGAGGTGGTGAAAAACTGCGGCTCGATATCCGCAAAATCATTTTCCTGCATCATGCGCTGCATCAGCACGGACCCAACCATGCCACGCCAGCCTACAAACCCTACTTTTAACATAGTGACTCGATATTTCAGCCGGTATACCCGGCATTAAAATTGATTATTTGGAAGATTTCTGAACAGCTTCACCCGCTTGTTCAATGTCTTTACCCATACCATTAATGGTGTTGCAACCTGCCAACACCAACACCGTCAATACTAATGTCACCCACTTCGCCATCTTGTTCTCCCAATGACTAATCTCTGAAATTACCGAATTTTAAAGGAAAATCGGTAATACTTTTTTTCACAAACGCTATCGCCTCTTGCAGCACATCGCGCTTGGCGCCATTCACACGCACAGTGTCGCCCTGAATCGTCGCCTGCACCTTCATACCGCTATCTTTAATGAGCTTGGTGATTTTTTTGGCCAGGTCGCTATCAATGCCATCCTGCACACGCAAATCCTGCTTCACCTTATTACCAGAGACCTTCTGCACATCCTTGTGTTCCAGACGTTTGGAAGACTCGGGCTCTTTCTTTTCCATGGATGGCAACAGAATATCTTTCACCTGATCCAGCTGGAAATCGTTATCACCAAACAAGGTGATGACTTTGTCTTTTTCGTTGAAATCAATTTTGGCCGACGTGCCCTTGAAGTCATAACGATTGGTGATCTGCTTGCTGGCAGCATCAATCGAGTTCTTCAAGTTCACCATATCGACTTCAGACGTAATATCAAAGCTTGGCATATATATTCTCTCCTACACCAACTAGAAATTGCGCAGCTTGAGCAAGGCATACACCCGCAGGCAGTACATTAAGTACGACAAGGGCGTATAACACCGCTCAAGCAAGCAAGTTCGGTTGGTCTTATTCGAAGTGGCAGACGTAGTCTACTGTTTCTACAACCTCAATATCAAAACTGGAGTTACCAGGCACCGTAAACTTCTCGCCACCTTTATAAGTGGTCCAGTTCTCTTCGTCTTTTTGGCGAACTTTGCACACGCCGTCATTAATTTCCATCAGCTCAGGTGAGCCGGTGTTAAACGTCAGAGTGCTCGGGAAAATCACGCCCACGGTACAGCGCGTACCATTAGGGAACAATACGGTGTGGCTGACACATTTGCCATCGAAATAAACGTTGGCTTTCTTTTTTACGCTGACATTATCAAATTGCGCCATTTTAAATTCCTAATTAATTCCAGTTACTACAATCATAGTTACGACTATATCTTAAAACCAAGCGGACGGCATGCACAGTCATCCGCCCGCGCAGCCAGTGTTACATGGCGGCGACGATCTGGTCACCCATCTCGGAACAGGATACACGCTTAGTGCCCTCTTCATAGATGTCACCCGTGCGGTAGCCAGCAGCCAATACCTTTTTGACTGCGTTTTCAATGCGGGTTGCCGCTGCTTCGTTATCAAAGCTGTAACGCAACATCATGGCAGCCGACAAAATGGTCGCAATCGGGTTCGCCAGATTTTTACCAGCGATATCTGGTGCAGAGCCGTGTGATGGCTCGTACAGGCCTTTTTTGCTTTCATTCAATGAGGCAGATGCCAGCATGCCGATAGAGCCGGTCAACATGGAAGCTTCGTCAGACAAGATGTCGCCGAAGATATTACCGGTCACCATCACGTCAAATTGTTTTGGGTTGCGGATCAACTGCATGGCGGCATTGTCGACATACATATGGCTCAGTTCCACTTCCGGATACTCTTTCGCCACATCAATGACGATTTCTTTCCAGAACTCTGTGGTTTCCAGCACGTTGGCCTTGTCTACGGAACACAGCTTCTTGCCACGTTTCATGGCAATTTCAAATGCCACATGCGCAATACGACGCACTTCAGGCTCGCTGTAAATCATGGTATTAAAGCCTTCGCGTACGCCCTGCTCGTTAGTACGCATGCCACGTGGCTGGCCAAAATACACGTCACCCGTCAATTCACGCACGATCATGATATCCAGGCCTGCCACCACTTCTGGTTTCAAGGTTGAGGCATTTGCCAGCTCGGGGAACAATACGGCTGGACGCAAGTTAGCGAACAACCCCAAATCCTTACGAATCGCCAGCAAGCCACGCTCAGGACGCAAAGGGCGATCCAGAGTATCGTACTGCGGGCCGCCAACTGCGCCTAATAATACGGCATCAGCTTTGCGACAGATATCCTGCGTAAACTCAGGATATGGATGACCGTATTGATCATACGCCTGGCCGCCCAGTGGCGCTTCAGTAAAGGTCATGTCCAGACCTTCTTTTTTCAATACTTCGAGCACGCGCAAAGCTTGCGCGATAATTTCCGGACCGATGCCATCACCGGGCAATACAGCGATATTTAATGCCATTTAAAAATTCCTTTTATGTTTTGATGTGCCCTCTTTAATGTGAGAGGACACGTTCCATTAAGCAAATAACCAGGGCTGGCTTTGTTTGTGCTTTTCTTCAAAAGTATGGATTTTATCTGCATGCTGCAAAGTCAGGCCGATCTCATCCAGGCCGTTGAGCAGGTTGTGCTTACGGGTAGGTGTGATTTCAAAACTGAATGACTGGCCAGAAGGCGTAGTCACTGTTTGTGCCTCCAAATCAACATTCAGTGTGTAGCCTTCATTCGCCTGGCACTCTTTGAACAGGCTATCCACTTGCTCAGCTGAGGCTACAATCGGCAAAATACCGTTTTTATAGCAGTTATTAAAGAAAATATCGGCAAAGCTAGGCGCAATGATCACACGGAAGCCTTGGTCTTCAATCGCCCAAGGTGCGTGTTCACGGGAGGACCCGCAACCAAAGTTATCGCGCGCCAGCAACACTTGCGCCCCTTGGTAACGTGGCTGGTTGAGCACGAAGTCTTTGTTCAATGGGCGTGTGCTGCAATCCATGCCTGGCTCACCATAGTTGGTGTAACGCCACTCATCAAACAGATAAGGGCCAAAGCCGGAACGCTTGATCGACTTTAAAAACTGCTTTGGAATAATGGCGTCGGTATCGACGTTAGCGCGGTCAAGCGGGCAAACCAGGCCATTTAAAGTAGTAAATGCTTTCATAGTGTTCTCCTCTTATGCGCTACGCACGTCCACAAAGTGACCGGCAATCGCAGCGGCAGCAGCCATTTCCGGGCTCACTAGGTGCGTACGGCCACCCGGGCCCTGACGGCCTTCAAAGTTACGATTGGAGGTTGAAGCACAGCGCTCACCTGGACTCAGTCTGTCTGAATTCATGGCCAGGCACATAGAGCAGCCTGGTTCACGCCATTCAAAACCGGCTTCAATAAAGATCTTGTCCAAGCCTTCGGCTTCGGCCTGGCGTTTGACCTGGCCAGAGCCTGGCACCACCATGGCCAGCTTGATATTGCTGGCGACTTTTTTGCCTTTAGCAACCCCAGCCGCAGCACGCAAATCTTCAATACGTGAATTGGTGCATGAGCCAATAAAAATCTTATCCAGCTGAATCTGGTCAATCGGCGTATTGGCAGTCAGGCCCATATACTTGAGGGCGTTTTCGATACTGGTGCGCTTGGTGGCATCAGCCTCTTGCGCTGGATCAGGCACCGTCGAGCCAATCGGTAACACTTGTTCTGGTGAAGTGCCCCAGGTGACTTGTGGCGCAATCTCAGCACCATTCAAGGTCACCACGGTATCAAACTGTGCATCAGCCTCAGACTTCAGTGTGCTCCAGTAAGCCACGGCCTTGGTCCAATTGTCGCCTTTAGGCGCATGCAGGCGGCCTTCCAGGTAAGCAGCTGTTTTTTCGTCTGGCGCAACCAGGCCTGCGCGTGCACCGGCTTCAATCGCCATGTTACACAGCGTCATACGGCCTTCCATGGACAAGCCACGGATCACTTCGCCACCAAATTCAATCGCATAGCCAGTACCACCAGCAGTCCCGATTTTGCCAATAATGGCCAGTGCCACGTCCTTCGCGGTCACACCTTTGCCTAATTGACCATCAACACGCACCAGCATGCTTTTGGATTTCTTGGCCACCAGTGTTTGTGTCGCCAACACGTGTTCTACTTCTGAGGTACCAATACCATGCGCCAGGGCACCGAAAGCACCATGGGTAGAGGTGTGGCTATCGCCACAGACCACAGTCATGCCAGGCAAGGTTGTACCATTTTCAGGCCCGATAACGTGGATAATGCCCTGGTCTTTGTTTTTAAACGGGAAATACACCAAAGCGCCAAACTCTTTGATGTTGTTGTCCAGGGTTTCTACCTGCAGACGCGAGATCGGGTCTTCAATGCCTTTATCCCAGTCCTTGGTCGGCGTATTGTGGTCAGGGTTCGCCACAATACTGGAGTTACGCCATGGCTTGCGGCCAGCCATGCGCAAGCCTTCAAACGCCTGCGGGCTGGTGACTTCGTGTACCAGGTGACGGTCGATATAAATCAAACAGGTGCCATCAGATTCTTCATGCACCACATGCGATTCCCACAATTTGTCGTACAGCGTTTTGCCTGCCATGACAGTTCCTTTCTTACCACGCAAATATTGATAAAACTCGCGCAGAATACCTAAGTTTTAATACCCTTACAAGAATATAGTTTATACTAGTATTAAGACTAATAGGATAAACAAATCAAATGGATACGAGAAGGCAGGAGCTAGCAGAATTTCTGCAAGCCATGCGTCAGCGCGGCACCCCGGAAGAGTTCGGATTCCCTTCTGGCTCACGCCGCCGTACACAAGGTTTACGCCGCGAAGAAGTCGCACAGCTGGCCAGCATCAGTGCGACCTGGTACACCTGGATAGAGCAGGCACGCGACGTCAATGTGTCGGCCGAAGCGCTGGACAGGCTGGCTACTGCACTCAAACTCAGCAAGTCTGAACGCAGCTATTTGTTCGACATGGCCGATAGGCGTGACCCACAAGCACATCAGAACGAAGTTGACACTGCCCCGGAAACACTGGTTGCAATGCTGGAGCAGATGCAGATTCCCGCCTATGTGATGGGCCGCACCTGGGATATCTTGGCCTGGAACCAACCAGCGCAAGCCTTATTTACCGGCTTGTTAGACATCTCCTGGCCAGCAACTCAGCGCCCTAACCTGCTGCGCTTTGTGTTTGCCAGTCCGCAAGCCCGGCAGTTTGTCGTCAATTGGGAGATGCGCGCACGCCGCCTGGTGGCTGAGTTCCGCGCAGATTGCCGTTCACGATTAGAGGAACCTGAGGTCAAGCAACTGGTCAGTGAATTAAGTACCGCCAGCGTTGAGTTTACGCAATTCTGGAAACAACATGATGTGCTGGAAAGACAAGGCGGGCAACGCGAGTTTCAACACCCCGTGCACGGGTTGATTCACTTTCAACAAGTGACCCTTAAACCCGTAGAACAAGAACAACTCAAACTGGTGCTTTTGCAACCAACCAGCACGGCCGATTTGTGAGAAAATGTTAACAAAACACTAAATTACCTGAAACGTTATGAAAATATATGCACTTATCTTGATCGGCGCACTCAGCCTCCACGCGCATGCGGAAACGGCCATGACAGAGTCGGCAACTACGGAGCCAACAAATACAGAAACACCCAATACCTGGTTTGGACAACTTAAAAACCACCTGACTGAGGTATGGCAAAAATCCGATCAAACCGACTTATATGTCCCGCTGGTGACTTATCACAACAGAAGCATGTACTCGAAAGAGAAGATCGACTCTTTTAATGAGCGTCCGTGGGGGCTGGGCATCGGCAAGTCATACCGCGATGCTGATAGCAACTGGGATGGTTACTATATGATGGCATTTAAAGACTCACATGACGACTGGGAACCCATTGTCGGTTATGGACATGTCAAAAATCTGGTCGGCCAGGCCAGTGGCTTAAATGCCGGCGTGGGATTAACGGCCGGGTTCACAGCCAGAAGTGATTACAACTACAAGCCGCTGCCTGTGCTGCTGCCGATTGCAGCCATGGGATACGATAAAGTGATTCTCAACGCCACCTATGTGCCTGGCACAAAGGGCAATGGTAATGTGCTGTTTATGTGGTCAACGGTGGCATTTTAACTGGCGCGCAGATTAAACGCGGATCAGTTTATACTCAATGGCATCTTTCAGCGCCAGCCACGAGGCCTGAATAATGTCAGAAGAAACGCCCATGGTGGCCCAGGTGGTTTGCTGATCGGTAGACTCAATCAACACCCTCACCTTGGCCGCAGTCGCCAGGTTAGAGTCCAGCACGCGCACTTTGTAATCCACCAGCTTGATGTCCTTGATAGCCGGATAGAATGGCTCCAGCGCCTTACGCATGGCTTTATCCAGCGCATTGACCGGACCATCACCTTGCGCAGTAGCTGCCGCATCCTTGCCTTTGACGCTCAAATGGATGCTGACAGACGAGTTCAAACCATCTTCCGAAGGCTCGTAAATATTCACTTTGTAATGTTGCAAGCTGAAAAAAGGCTCAAACTTGCCCAGCAATTTTTGCATCAGCAAATCAAAAGAGCTTTCGGCATTTTCAAACTGGTAGCCTTCGTGCTCCAGCGCTTTGAGATGCTCCAGGATATTGACTGCAGCGTCAGACTCTTTGGTCAAGGCAGGATCTATTTGTTGCAATTTGCGCAAAATCGCGCCGCGCCCTGCCACCTCAGACACCAGGATATGGCGCTCATTGCCGACCGTCCCGGGATTAATATGCTCGTAAGATTTAGGGTTTTTATTCACCGCATCAATATGCATGCCGCCCTTGTGTGCAAAGGCATCATGACCCACATACGGCGCTTTATCGTTAAATGCCACATTGGCCACTTCACTGACAAAACGCGCCGCCGCAGTCAACTCAGACAATTGCGCCGGTGACACACACTCCAAGCCCAGCTTGAGTTGTACATTCGGGATAATCGATACCAGGTTGGCATTGCCACAACGCTCACCAATGCCATTGATGGTGCCTTGCACCTGTACTGCGCCTGCCTGCACGGCGGCCACTGAGTTTGCTACGGCCATTTCGCAATCGTTATGGCAATGAATACCGATTTGAACGGACGGGAAACGCTTCACCACGGTCTCTGTGATCGCAAACACTTCGTTCGGGAAAGTGCCGCCGTTTGTATCGCACAAAGCCAGCACATCCGCACCCGCCTCTACCGCGGCTTGCAGCGTCTGCATGGCGTAGTCAGCGTTGGCCTTGTAACCGTCATAAAAATGCTCGGCATCGAACACCACCTCTTTGCCCTGCACTTTTAAATAGGCGATGGTGTCGCTGATCATCGCCAGGTTTTCCTGCAAGGTGGTGCGCAGGATATCGGTGACCTGGTAGTCCCAGCTCTTGCCAAAAATGGCCACCGCTTGCGTGTTGGCAGACAGCAGCGACTGCAAGTTTTTATCTTCAGCGGCCGAGATACCAATACGGCGCGTGCTGCCAAATGCAATAATTTTGGCATGCTGCAAATGCAATTCGCCGACGCGTGCAAAGAATTCCAGGTCTTTAGGATTAGAACCCGGGTTTCCCGCTTCAATATAGCCTATGCCCAATTGGTCCAGGCGTTGTACGACCTTAAGCTTATCCTCAACCGAAAAGGAGACGCCCTGCGCTTGCGCGCCATCACGTAGCGTGGAGTCATAGGCAATGACGCGTCGACTGGCCATAAAAATTATTTTTTACGGTTGTGCAGGTTCGCTGCAATACGCATACGCAAGGCATTCAACTTGATAAAGCCACCTGCATCGCGCTGGTCATAAGCACCTTTGTCATCTTCAAACGTGGCAATGGTTGAATCAAACAAGGAGTCTGTCTTGCTGTCACGGCCCACCACAATCACATTCCCTTTGTAGAGCTTGACACGCACCCAGCCATTCACGGTCGCCTGTGTATGGTCGATCAGCGTTTGCAAGGCCACACGCTCAGGGCTCCACCAGTAACCGTTGTAGATCAGGCTGGCGTAACGTGGCATCAAGTCATCTTTCAAATGCGCCACTTCGCGGTCCAATGTGATGCTTTCAATCGCACGGTGTGCCTTGAGGATAATGGTACCGCCAGGCGTTTCGTAGCAACCACGCGACTTCATGCCCACATAGCGGTTTTCCACCAGGTCCAGACGACCCACGCCGTGCTTACCGCCAATACGGTTTAATTCGGCCAGAATCTCGTGTGCCTTCATGGCTTTGCCATTCAGGGCCACGATATCACCATTTTTGAACTCAATATCCAGGTACTCGGCAGCATCAGGTGCCTTTTCCGGTGACACAGTCCAGCGCCACATATCTTCTTCAGCTTCAGCGGAAGGATCTTCCAGGTGACGGCCTTCATAAGAGATATGCAACAAGTTGGCATCCATGGAGTATGGGCTACCACCTTGCTTATGTTTCATCTCGACTGGAATGCCGTGTTTTTCGGCATAAGCCAGCAGTTTTTCACGGGACAACAAATCCCACTCACGCCATGGCGCAATAATCTGGATATTCGGGTTGAGCGCATAAGCACCTAACTCAAAACGGACCTGGTCGTTGCCTTTACCGGTCGCCCCATGCGAAATGGCATCGGCTTTGGTTTCATTGGCAATTTCAATCAGGCGCTTGGCAATCAGTGGGCGTGCAATGGAGGTACCCAGCAGGTACTCGCCTTCGTACACCGTATTGGCACGGAACATCGGGAACACAAAGTCACGCACAAACTCTTCACGCAAGTCGTCGATATAAATCTCGCTCACGCCAAACTTCTTGGCTTTTTCACGTGCCGGTTCCAGCTCTTCGCCTTGACCGAGATCAGCGGTGAACGTCACCACTTCACATTGATAGGTATCTTGTAACCACTTCAAAATCACGGAGGTGTCCAGACCACCGGAATAAGCCAACACCGCTTTTTTAATATCGCTCATCTAAAATTATCCCAAACTGAATTCATCAGGCTTGTGAAATCAAGCCACTTTTCCTAACAACAAATATTCCATCAATGCTTTTTGCGTGTGCAAGCGGTTCTCCGCCTCATCCCACACCACGCTTTGCTTGCCATCAATCACTTCAGCAGACACTTCTTCGCCGCGGTGCGCTGGCAGGCAGTGCATAAACACAGCATCGGCCTTAGCCACTTTCATCATGTCTTCATCGACTTGCCAGTCAGCAAAATCTTTACGGCGCTCTTCGTTTTCGGCTTCAAAACCCATCGATGTCCACACGTCAGTGGTCACTAAATCTGCATCACGTGCCGCTTCCATCGGATCAGCAAAAGACTCAAAGTGCGAGGTGCCATACAGATTGGCGCGCTCAGGCTCGACTTCATAGCCCGGCGGCGTAGAGACATGTACATTAAAATCGAGTACTTCTGCCGCTTGCAACCAGGTATTGCAGACGTTATTACTGTCACCAATCCAGGCCACGGTTTTACCTTGTATCGAACCACGATGCTCGATAAAAGTAAAAATATCAGCCAGTATCTGGCACGGGTGGTATTCATTGGTCAGGCCATTGACGACGGGCACGCGCGAGTTTTGCGCAAAGCGTTCAATGATGCTTTGCTCAAAAGTACGAATCATAACGATGTCGCTCATACGCGAAATCACTTGTGCTGCATCCTCTACCGGCTCACCGCGACCCAATTGTGAGTCACGCGTATTGAGGTAAATCGCTGAGCCGCCCAATTGCTGCATACCGGCCTCGAATGACAAGCGTGTACGCGTACTGGCTTTTTCAAAGATCATGACCAGCGTGCGGTCAACCAGCGGCCAGTATTGCTTGTAGTCTTTAAACTGCGATTTAATCCATTTGGCACGCGCAAAGATATGTTCAATCTCGTCGCGCGTCAGGTCATTAAATTGCAAAAAGTGTTTAATACTCATAATGTGTTGGGCGCCTGTTAAATCAAGCGCTTGCCTTTAAAAAATTCAATATCAGTGGCGTCAGTCTGCTGACCAGCTCATCCGCTTCTTGCTTGTTCATCACCAGGGATGGCAGCAAACGAATTACTTTTTCAGACGTCACGTTAATCAGCAACTTGGCTGCCAGTGCTTGCTTGACCAACTCTGCACAAGGCCTGTCCAGCTCAATGCCTATCATCATGCCAGCATTGCGGATGTTGACAACACCAGCCTCGCCTTTGAGAGATGCAGTGAATTGCTGGCGGATGTAATCACCCACCGTGTCTGCATTTTCACGCAGTTTTTCTTCGGCAATAATATCCAGCGTCGCCAAACCAGCAGCTGTCGCTAACGGGTTACCGCCAAAAGTAGAACCATGTTTGCCTGGGGTGAAGGTTTCAGCCGCGACGCCACGCGCTACACAGGCGCCAATCGGCACGCCTGAGCCCAGGCCCTTGGCCAGGGTCATGACATCCGGCACGATGCCAGTATGCTGGAACGCAAACCAGGTACCCGTTCTGGCAATGCCGGATTGCACTTCGTCCAGCATCAGCAACCAGCCATTGGCATCACAAATCTCGCGCAAGCCTTGCAAATAGGCCTTGAGGCTGGCCGGAATATGCACGCCGCCTTCACCTTGCACGGGCTCGACCAGAATGGCAACCACATTATTTTTGTGTGAAGCGATGGTTTTCACTGCTTCAAGATCATCAAATGGCACACGCAGGAAACCACTCACCAGTGGTTCAAAGCCCGCTTGCACTTTGCGGTTGCCGGTGGCAGACAAGGTTGCCATGGTCCGACCATGAAAGCTTTGATCCATGACAATGATTTCAGGGTGGTCTATACCCTTGTTGTGGCCATACAGTCGTGCCAGTTTGATGGCCGCCTCGTTGGCTTCACAACCAGAGTTACAGAAAAACACGCGGTCCATGCCGGACAATTCAGCCAGTTTATCGGCCAGCGCAGATTGCTCGGCGATCTGGTAAATATTGGAGACATGGATCAATCTGGCAATTTGCGCATTGAGTGCAGCCACAAATTTTGGATGGGCATGGCCCAAACCATTTACTGCCACGCCTGACAGCGCATCCAGATAGCGATCACCGGCAGTGTCTGTCAGCCAGACGCCCTCGCCTTTGACAAAGGTCACAGGCTGTCTACCATAGGTGTTCATTAAGTGTTCCGAATGCATTTCAAACCCTTTTTCAAAAAACAAAAACGGCGGCTTAAGCCGCCGTAAACGCCTTAAACCCGCTAAAAACCTAATACTGCACGATGACTGAGTCCATTGGCCATAAAGAACAGCATGGGCAAGGAGAGCATCAAATTGGTACGTGATGCCAGCATGGCCACACGTCGTGCTTTATTTTTTGCCGCATCATCAGCGGCAACCATACCCAGAATCTTTTTCTGGTTGGGCCAAATCAGTACCCAGACATTAAACAGCATAATCGTGCCCAGCCAGGCACCAACACCTATCAGCTCAAATCCGTTACGCAATGCAAAGGCATCAACAAAATGCGGCCCCAGCAAAGCCGCACCGGCCAGCCATGTCACAACAGCCGACCAGCGAAACCATAACAAGGCGCGTGGGGCAATATGTTTATTAATCCCGGCGGCTGTTCCATCCGCAGCGGCAGCCTTGAGGCCTGCCATTTGTACCAGGTTAAAATAATAAAGCAGGCCGACCCAGGTAATGCCTGCCAGAAAATGTATCCATCGTGCGAGTGCTGGTACCAGTTCCATGGATCAGCCCCCTGCCACAATGAAATTTTTAAGGAAAAAAACCAGAGCCAGGGTTAACAGCAACCCTGAAATGACGGACCCGACAACTGATTCCAGCGGATTTTTCATACGCACCCCAATCATGTGTTCCACAGTGAGCCTGACTACTTGCCACGTTTAGGGAAACTTGCCGCATTACAACACCCGCATCAAAACACAATGAGGCTTGCGAACTGTTTGCCCTAACTTCAAGTCAGGATTCGTTTTTTTCTAGTTTTAAACCATTTCTGGTGAATGTCAGAGATTACCGCAAAAGCCTTTTGTTGACAAGTTCGTGCAATCGCGATTGCAGCGGCTTTGCAGGCGATTCAATGTCGTCTATGCAGCGTGTTTTTCGATTTATATTATAATGCGCGGCGGCATTATGATTGTGCGTTTGACATCCAGGCGCCTCAACACGGGGGAATCACAAACCATGGCAACAACTGATCTCGATGTATTGTTGGTGGGTGGCGGCATTATGAGCGCTACGCTGGCAGTTCTGCTACATCGACTCGACCCAACCCTGCATATTTGCATGGTAGAGCAACTCGATGATGTTGCCCTCGAAAATTCAGATGCATTGAATAATGCCGGGACCGGTCACGCCGGTTATTGTGAGCTCAACTATACCCCCAAAGATAAACATGGCGACATTCAGATTCGCCGCGCCCTCGAAATTAACGCGGCATTCGAGGTCTCGCTGCAATGCTGGTCCAGCCTGGTCAAAGAAGGCGTATTAAATGCGGCTGATTTTATTCAACGCGTGCCGCATTTAAGCGCAGTTTGGGGCGAAAGTGATGCTGCATTTTTACGCAAACGCTTTGAGGCATTACAAGCGCACCCGCTATTTGCCGAGATGCAATGGAGCGACCAGGCCAGTCAATTAAGTGACTGGATGCCGCTGATGATGGCCGGTCGCCAGCCTGCCGAAAAAATGTCTGCTACCCGTGTTGCACATGGTTCGGATGTAAATTTTGGCGCCCTGACCCGCCAACTGGTTGCCTATTTAAAAACACGCCCGAACTTCACCTTGCTAACGCAATCGCGCGTCACCAAACTCAAACAACAACAGCAACGCGAACAAAGCAGTTGGCAAGTGCATATCCAGCATTTACCTTCAGGCCATACGCAAACCTATCAATCCAAATTTGTCTTTTTAGGTGCTGGTGGCGGCGCACTGCCCTTGTTGCAACAATCTGGCATCCCGGAAGCACATGGCTATGGCGGCTTCCCGGTCAGCGGCCAATGGCTGATTTGCAACAATCCCAAACTCATTAACACCCATCATGCAAAAGTCTACAGCCAGGCGGCTGTTGGCGCACCACCGATGTCCGTGCCGCACTTGGACACGCGCATGATACAAGGCCAGCCAGCATTGCTGTTCGGCCCTTATGCCGGGTTTACCATGCGTTTCCTGAAACAAGGGTCGCGCTTTGACTTGGCCAAATCGGTCAAACTGAAAAATATCAAAAGCTTGCTAGGGGTTGGCCGCCACAATCTCGACTTAACCAAATATCTGATTAAAGAAGTCTTTCAAAACCACGAGCAGCGCATGGAATCCTTACGCGTGTTTTTGCCTGAAGCAAATGGTGCTGACTGGCAGTTAGCGCATGCCGGGCAACGCGTACAAATTATCAAGCGCTGCCATCAACACTGGGGCAAGCTCGAATTTGGCACCGAAATTGTTGCCAGCGCCGACGGCAGCTTAGCTGCCCTGCTTGGCGCTTCACCTGGTGCTTCGGTTAGCGTGAAAGCCATGCTGGATGTGTTGCAACGCTGCTTTGCCAGCCGTATGCAAAGCAGCGAATGGCAAGACGCACTGAAAGCGCTGATTCCTTCTTTTGGTGAATCACTGATTGACGATGCCAGCTTACTCGCCCGCGTGCGCAGCGACGCATTAAGCACCCTGAACTTGGGCTAGACCATGGCATATCATCGTATTGCCACACACACCCGGCAATGTATAGAAAATGAAAAAAATGGAATTTCATAGGCCGTGTTGCGGTCATGTATGAAATGATTTCGATTGAAAGCTCCCTGTTTATGCGTTCTTTTTTGCCAGACTCTTTAACATTTAAAACGCTCGGCGCTGGATTTGCCGCCCTCTTGTTACTTGGCTGCCAGGCAACCGATGCCAAAAAGGCGCAACCGGTGACACCTGACTTTGGTGCCAATGTCATCATTCTGGATCCAGGCATGTCGCCGGACGCGATCCAAAACAAACTGGACAGCTTGTTCAAGCAGCAGGAAGCCAACCAGTTTGGCCCTGAACGCTATGCCGTCCTGTTCAAGCCTGGCGTCTACCACAACAAAGTCAAACTCGGCTTTTATACGCAATTACTGGGCTTGGGACAGTTTCCTGATGATGTGATGCTGCAAGGTGGCATCCAGGTAGAAGCACGCTGGCATGAAGAAGATGCCACGCAAAACTTCTGGCGCAGCGTAGAAAACCTTTCGGTGACGCCAGACAATGGCACCATGCAATGGGCCGTGTCGCAAGCTGCGCCCCTGCGCCGTATTCATGTACGCGGCAATATGTTGCTAGACGATAATGGCGGCTGGTCCAGCGGCGGTTTTATTGCTGACAGCCTGATTGACCAGCAAATCAACTCAGGCACGCAGCAACAGTGGTTGACCAGAAATTCAACCGTTGGCAGTTGGACCAATGCCAACTGGAATATGGTGTTTGTGGGCGTTAAAAATGCACCAGATGGTGAGCACTGGCCTACCCCGCCTTACACGGTGGTCGAGAAAACGCCACTTGTGCGTGAAAAACCCTTTCTCACCATAGACAGCACAGGGGCTTACCAGGTATTCGTGCCTGCCTTGCATACCGACACGCAAGGCATCTCCTGGCAACAAGCACACGTAGCAGGTGAAACTTTGCCGCTGTCGCAGTTTTATATTGCCAAAGCGGCGGTTGATACTGCAGACAGTATCAACACCGCGCTAAACAGTGGCAAGCACCTGCTGCTAACACCAGGCATTTACACCCTGAACAAGCCTTTGCAAGTCACTCAGCCAAATACCGTCGTCCTGGGCTTGGGCATCGCCACGCTGAAACCGGTAGCGGGTAATGTTGCCCTGTCGATTGCCGATGTGGACGGCGTAAAACTGGGCGGCGTGTTATTCGACGCCGGTGAAAAGAATTCTGACGTTTTGCTGCAAATCGGCGATCACAAGGGCACTGTCAGTCACGCCAACAACCCCACCACCTTACATGATGTATTTTTCAGAGTGGGCGGGGCGGCCGTTGGCAATGCCACGCACAGCGTCATCATCAACAGCAATCATGTGATTGGTGACAACTTGTGGGTATGGCGCGGCGATCACGGTAACGGTATCGGCTGGGCCATCAATAAAACCAAGCACGGTATCGTCGTTAACGGTGATGATGTGACGATGTATGGCTTGTTTGTAGAACACTTCCATGATTACCAGACGGTGTGGAACGGCGACAATGGCGCGGTCTATTTCTACCAGAGCGAAGCACCTTATGATGTGCCTGATCAGCAAAGCTGGATGAATGGTAGTGTTAATGGTTTTGCTTCTTACAAAGTGGGTGACCAGGTGACGCGCCACAAAGCGGTGGGCATGGGTGTGTATTGCTTTTTTAATGACAACCCCAGCGTGAAACTTAATAGCGCGATTGAGGCACCGGTAAGCGACCAGATTCAATTCCAACGCATGACCAGCGTGTCATTGGGCGGCACCGGGGAAATTACGCATCTCTTCAATAACCTGGGTGATGCTGCCAAACCTGGCAATGAGGTCGTCAGGATGCGCGCAGCACCTTAAGCGGCAAATACAGTGCAGCTTGGCGAAAGTCAGGCCGTTTGCTGTCCATACAAACGTTGATAAACGCTGCCTGCCTGCTTAACCAGCGCCTCATGCTGCCCTTCTTCGATAATACGACCACCGTCAAATACCAGCACACGGTCAGCTTCTTTCACCGCCGATAAGCGATGGGCAATGATGATGGTGGTGCGGCCACGCAAGAATGTGCGCATGGCTTGATGCAATAGAGCTTCGGTGTGTGTATCCAGCATCGAAGTCGCTTCATCCAGAATCACGATTTGCGGTTGCTTGAGCATCATGCGTGCAATCGCCAGCCGCTGACGCTGGCCGCCAGACAGGCGTACGCCGCTGCGCCCCAGTTGGGTGTCCAACCCTTCTGGCAAATCACGGACAAATTGTGCTAACTGCGCGACCTCCAGCGCTTGCCACAAAGCATTATCCGCATAAGACTGGTCCAGACTCAGGTTTTGCCGCACGCTATCGTTAAACAGCATGGGTTGTTGTAACACCACGCCCAGATGCTCGCGGATTTGTGCATAGCCCAATTGCTCAATGGCCTGGCCGTTGAACAAAATCTGACCACGACTGGGTGCATACAAACCAAGCAGCAATTGCACCAAGGTGGATTTGCCTGCACCCGACACGCCCACCAGCGCCACCTGTTCGCCCGGTGCAATATCCAGACTCACATCCTCTAGAATCGGGCTGCCCTCACCATAGGCAAACGTGACCTGCTGCAAACGAATCGCCGCCGGGCTATGTGTGGTAAATCCGTTGACCTGTGCGGGATAATGCGGCTCTTCGTCAGCGGCCAGCACCTGGTTAATCCTGCCCAACGCGGCTTTGGCGGCGTAATAAGATACTTGCACTGACAACAGTTCTTGCACAGGCCCCATCATGAACCATAAATAACCAAACACCGCGATCATCTGCCCAACGGACAGGTTGGAAAACACCACCATCAGCATTGCCACTGCGCGAAAAATTTCAAAGCCAAACAGAAAAACGCCAAACGATAACCGTGATAAAGCATCTGATTTCCACCCGGAAGCGGTCGCCGCAGCCCTCACCGCTTCGGCAGCCTGTTTGGCCTTATCCAGAAAACGTTTATCGCTGTTGCTGGCACGCAATTGCTGCATGACCTCCAGCGTTTCAGTGACAGATTGTGACAGCATTTCAAAAGCACTGTTTTCACGCTGCTTCCACACCTTGATCTTTTTACCCAGCACCATCGTCAGCCCGATCACAAATGGGTTCAACAACAGGATAATCAGCGCCAGTTGCCAGTGCATCCACAGCAAAACGACAGCCACACCGATAACACTGAGGACCGCCACCAGCACTTTAGCGATGGTTTCCCCCAGAAACTTGTCCAGTGTTTCAATATCCGTCAGCAAGCGTGCCGTGATCTGGCCTGCGCCCAGGCTTTCATAAACCTGCATGCGGATACGGGAGAGTTTATCTAACAGTGTCTGCCGCACGCCCAGCGTCACCTGCTTGGACAGGCCGACAAAAATACGCGTGGTGGCGACGCCCAGCAGCACACTGCCCAGACGCAAGCTCATGGTCAGCAGCGTCACCAGCAGAATGATGGCAATCGGCCCCAGCGAATCCGCCGGCAGCAGCCAGGTCATGAATTGCGTGAGCTTACCGGGCTGATGGAGTAATACTTCATCTACCAGCAAGGGCATTAGCAAAGGAATAGGCACCGCCACAACGGCGCCCATAAACGCCAGCCATTGCCCCAGCCACAAACGCCGGGATTGCAGACGTAGCTGCTGCCACAAATCACGCAAGGTCAACATCACAACGACCGGAAATTAAGCTTTGCCGCCAGCCAACACACGCTGACGACGAATCTCATATAAGGCAATGCCACTTGCAACACTGACGTTCAGGCTTTGTACCGAACCGAACATCGGGATGGTGATCAGTGCATCACAAGTTTCCTGGGTCAAACGGCGCATCCCATCCCCTTCAGCGCCCATGACGAGTGCGATCGGGCCTTCCAGCTTGGTGTTATGCAAGGAGCCAGGGGCATCCATGGTGGTGCCGACGATATATACCCCAGCCTCTTTCAATTCGCGAATGGTACGGGCAAGATTGGTGACCGAGATAAACGGCACAGTTTCTGCCGCACCACTGGCGACTTTACGCACAGTGCCATTGAGGCCAACAGAACGATCTTTAGGCGCAATAATCGCGTGTACGCCCATGGCATCGGCCACGCGCAAACAGGCACCCAGATTATGCGGGTCCTGCACGCCATCAAGAATCAGGAAAAATGGTGGCTCATCGAGGTCTGACTCCAGAATATCGTGGATATCTTTGTAAGGCATAGGCGTTTCCACCACACGGGCAATCACACCCTGATGACGGCCATGCGCGCCAATAAAGCCATCCAGACGATGGCGCTCGGCCTGAATAACACGAATATTTTGCGACTTTGCCATGTCGAGTAAATCGCGCATACGCGCATCGACACGGTCTTGATCAATAATAATTTCCTGAATGCTGCTGCCATGCTGACGCATGCGACTCAACACCGCATGAAAACCAAACAGAATGCGGGTTTCTGACATAGTGACTCC
Source organism: Methylophilus sp. 'Pure River' (assembly GCF_046765995.1). Taxonomy (NCBI): domain Bacteria; kingdom Pseudomonadati; phylum Pseudomonadota; class Betaproteobacteria; order Nitrosomonadales; family Methylophilaceae; genus Methylophilus; species Methylophilus sp. 'Pure River'. The sequence continues at coordinate 28,487 of NZ_JBKOUE010000008.1, forward strand.
TAATTTTTCTTAATGACTTTTGCCAACTCATCTGCAAAAGATAAAACACGAATCGCGCAGGCCCAGCAACATTTTAATATTGCTACGCACTGCGCGAATAAATAACAAACTAACCTCAGGCGCTATTATCGTGCTTTTGCCTTGGGTTTGCCTTTATTTTTTTGTGCCGAGTGGCGACCTTTATCCTTGGCTGAACGTGATTTTCCTGCTGTCGCTTTGCCTGTCGTGGGCTTATCGCCCTGGCTACGCGGTAATTTTGCACCGGCACTGGCAGGTTTGGCTTTTGTAGTCGCAGACTTGGCCCAGGCCGCTGGCGCTGCTTTAACAGGCGTATTCAATCCTGCCGTTTTAGCAGACCGGCCTCTTGTACCAGCCGGCTTCTCGTTATCAGCGGATAATCCACCCTCCACCTCTGCCGAGCCTTCTACGGCGCCAACCAGCGTAAAGTCGATACGCGAAGTCTCCAAATCAACCCGCACCACTTTCACGGTTAAACGATCACCCAGGCGGTAACGTACACCTGTACGCTCACCCACCATTTCGTGGCGGGCTTTATCATGAATGAAATAGTCATTGCCGAGGTCAGTCACGTGTAACAAGCCTTCAACGTATACCTCATCCAGCGCCACAAACAAACCAAAGCTGGTCACACCAGCCACCGTGCCGCTAAATACCTCACCAACCTTATCCTGCATGTAAAAACATTTCAGCCAGTTGGTCACATCACGCGTGGCATCATCGGCACGGCGTTCGGTCATCGAGCAATGCACACCCAGTTGATGCCAGTCTTTGGCTTGATAACGTTTGCCTTCTACCACAGCCTTGATGGCACGATGCACCAGCAAGTCCGGGTAACGCCGAATCGGCGAGGTAAAGTGGGTGTAAGCCTCATAAGCCAGGCCAAAGTGACCAACATTATCCGGGCTATACACCGCTTGCTGCATAGAGCGCAACATCACGGTTTGCAACAACTGAGCATCTGGCCGTGTCTTGATACGCTGCATGAGTTTGGCATAGTCTTTGGCACTTGGATTCTCGCCGCCGCCTACACCAAAGCCAAACTCGCCCATAAACAAGCGTAAGGCTTCCAGTTTTTCAGGTGTCGGGCCTTCGTGGATGCGGAACAAACAGGTTTGTTCATTTTTCAGCAAAAAGTCGGCCGCACAGACGTTAGCTGCCAACATACATTCTTCAATCAGCTTATGCGCGTCATTGCGCACTACAGGCACGATCTTGTCGATTTTGCCGTTATCATTAAACACCATCATGGTTTCGGTCGATTCAAACTCCACCGCACCGCGTTTTTCGCGCTGGGTCAGCATCAACCTGAACAAGCTGTTTAAATTTTGCACATGCGGTAACAGCCAGGCGTATTCTTCTGCCAGCGCAGGGTCTTCGCCCTGCAACAAGGCCGCGACCTTGGTATAGGTCATGCGCGCCTTAGACAGCATGACAGAAGGATAAAACTGGTATTGCTTGACCACGCCCTGGCCATCGATCTGCATATCGCACACCATGCACAAGCGTTCAACATCCGGGTTCAGTGAACACAGGCCATTAGACAACGCCTCTGGCAGCATAGGGATCACGCGGCGAGGAAAATACACCGAGTTGCCACGGTCGTAAGCATCTTTATCCAGTGCATCGCCAGGTTGCACATAAAAACTCACATCGGCAATCGCCACTACCAGACGCCAGCCTTTGCCTTGCGGCTCAGCAAACACGGCATCATCAAAGTCACGCGCGGTTTCACCATCAATGGTAATCAATGCCAGGTCACGCAGGTCCTTGCGGCCTTTGTAATCCTTAGCTTGCACGGTTCTGGGAAAGTCCTCAGCCTGCTTGACCGCTGCAGGATTAAACTGATGCGGCAAATGATGTTTGCGCAAGGCAATCTCGATTTCCATGCCACTATCAGCATAGTTACCCAAAATCTCTACAATCTTGCCCATGGGGCTGGAATGAGAAGAGGGATACTCCGTCAACTCAACCGTCACGATCTGGCCGACCTGTGCATCCATATCCAAATGATAAGGAATCAGCACATCCTGGCTGATGCGCTTATCCTCTGCGGCAACAATCGTCACGCCTTGCGCCCGAATCACGCGACCGACCAATGTTTTGTTGGCACGCTCTAGTACCTCAACCAGCTTGCCTTCTGGGCGGCCCTTACGGTCCACACCTGCCAGGCGCACCATGGCACGGTCACCATGCATAACCATGGTCATTTCCTTGGGGCCGAGGAAAATATCTTCTGGATTCTTGGTTTTATCGTCGGGGACTAAAAAACCATAACCATCGGTATGGCCAAACACGGTGCCTGCAATCAAGTGAATCTTATCTGGCAGGCAAAATGCGCCCTTGCGATTCCGCATGAGTTGGCCATCACGTTCCATGGCCCCCAGCCTGCGGTTAAAAATATCTCGTTCATCATGGCTGATGTCGAGCAACACATAAATCTGGTCGGCACTCAGGGGAACACCCTGATCTGACAATAACTGCAACACCAACTCGCGACTTGGCAATGGTGTTTGGTATAACTCAGCTTCACGCTGGGCCTGCGGGTCATTTGCACGCAGGGATTTTTTCGTTTTTCTGGTTGACAATATTTATTCTTCCTTTAAAATGCACAGCTTCTTTAGCCCAGATGGCGAAATTGGTAGACGCGCTAGTTTCAGGTACTAGTGTTTAACGACGTGGAGGTTCGAGTCCTCTTCTGGGCACCATCAAGCAGCTCACAAGCTGCGCCAAATTAGACTCCCAAGCAACTGATATTTTTTGTGTACAAAAACGTGTACCGAAAAGATTTTGCTTGGCTGTTTTTTGAATCAACATGAAGCAAGTTTAACACCCTTTCCACTTCATTCCTGATTTAACGAAAATTTCTCTTTCTGACACTCTTGGCTACAATGCCACTCCAGCACCTTTAGTTCCATCCACCTTTAGTTCCATCATGTAAAATTCACTGAATGGACTGACTCCAAGCCCCAAATCTTGCGTTAACTGGTAAATATGCTCATAAAAATACATCCTGATGCGATTTATGCCATATTAGCTGCCATTCTGTTTGGCTTGGCAACCCCTATTGCCAAGCTTCTAGTCAGCGACGTTTCACCACAAATGCTTGCAGGTTTATTGTACGCAGGCAGCGGGTTGGGGCTATTTATACTGTACGGCATCACTCGACTGTTCAAACGCAGTCATCAAGAACAAAACGCCATCCAGTTATCGGACTTGCCTTGGCTAGCAGGCGCTATCATCTCTGGAGGCATGCTTGGGCCAGCATTACTCATGCAAGGACTGCTATCAACGCCAGCCTCCATGGCTTCACTATTGCTCAACCTTGAAAGCGTACTGACAGCAGCGTTCGCCTGGTTCATATTCAAGGAGCATTTTGATAAACGTATCTTTATTGGGATGGTTTGCATCGTTCTTGGCAGCCTGCTGTTATCGTGGCCCAAACAGCTGAATGCCGCTTTTCCATGGGGAGCCTTGGCGATTGCAGGTGCTTGTGCCTGCTGGGCAATTGATAACAATCTCACTCGTAAAATATCGGCCAACGATGCGTTACAAATTGCCTGTATCAAAGGCTTAGCAGCTGGTTTTGTGAACTTAGTGATCGCGCTCAGCCTTGGTAACAAGTTCCCCGGTTTACCTATCGGCATAAGTGCAGCCACTATTGGCTTTATGGGTTATGGGGTCAGCCTGGTACTGTTTGTCATTTCCTTGCGCCACATCGGCACAGCAAGGACTGGCGCATATTTTTCTGTGGCCCCGTTTGCGGGCGTCATTTGCTCGTTTGTGTTATTACATGAACAACCAGATGCTTTATTCTGGGTGGCAACAGGCTGCATGATGATTGGTGTATGGCTTCATTTAACCGAACATCATGCACATGCGCATCATCACGAAGCATTATTACATAAGCATATTCATACACACGACGAACATCATCAGCATATACATGACTTCGATTGGGATGGGATTGAGCCTCATGTACACCCGCATCAACATACAACATTAAGCCACAGCCATCCGCATTTTCCTGATATACACCATCAACATAAGCACTAGCCAAATAAAATCGCAGAATAATGCATAGCCAGCCACTGGATTCAGGTTTCAATGTCACAAAGCAGGCTGGTTCGACTAATTTAATAAGTAATAAAACGGCACTGTGCAGATTATAAAAACACACGATTGATCTAATGGTAGCGCCTCCTTAAGCCATTTTGACACGCTAATCAGTGCGTTAAGTACCAACTATACCTCCCGCCCTTAAAATTAACTTGTTTTAACTTAAGTTTATAATTAACATTAATTAACACTTCATCCATGCAGCAAAGAAGTGTATTACGTCAGAAAGACACGCGATTCAACTGCGCGTAGCAATGACGTTTAAGACAGTTCAGCAGGTAGTCGCATACATCTGCAAGCTGAATCAATGTTAATTTTTCAAAAAGGTAAATTATGGCTATCAATCAACTTTCTCAAGCTAAAACACAAAACGTTTCTGGCGGCTCACAATTTTTCCCCGGTTACGCAACCGGCCCTTTTATCATGGGCAGCGTGTTCAGTTACTTCAATCAGCCTGGCCTCAATTACGGCCCTATTTCATGGTACCAAAGCGGTTATCACGGTGGCTACAATGGTGGTTGTACACCGCAACCTTGCCCATGCACACCTCCACCTCCTCCATGTGGCTCATGCTCACCAAGCAATCACGACCACTAAGCGAGCAGTACGATTGATTGAAGCATGCTAGGTTTGCAATAAGAACCAGCTTCAGGTAACCACTTGTATTCGCTTTACATACTGGTAAAACAAAAAGCCCCCTGCATTTAGGGGGCTTTTTATAATCTCAAGGTCAACTACATGCGGCGACGTGAAAGTGCCATGAGCGCTCCCAGGCCGAGCATCATCATCAAAGATGCAGACGCCTCTGGCACCGGGGTCACCGTCAGTGATGCATAGGAATGTCCAACCGTAATGCACAAGTCGGTGGTGGCTGACAGGTTAGCAACGCCTAACAGACCCAGTGAGTTAATGCCAATATCATCCAGCGTAATGCTTAAGGCATTGGTTTGCACTGCGCAACTGAATGTTGCGCCATTGCAATTGCTGGCTACCACGCCATCTGCCCAGTATTTACTTTCATTGGCCCAGATGGAAGCATGCCCCAGCGGCCCGAGATCCAAATCAACGCCGCCCGAGGCTGCTGCTGCCAGGTCAATCGAATGTCCCAGAATGCTCAGACTGGCACCCGTAAACGTGCTATCCCCAGTTGCCGTGAACAAGCCCGTGCTTTCATTCACCGTGACTGTGGATATTGAACTGATTAAATCGGCTTTCAGCGCCAGCGCGCTAGACACATGAAGATCCAGATTCTCAACACTGCCAGTGCCGATGGCGCTATTTGATCCAGGCGCAGGATAGTTTTCAAGATAGGCCCCAGAAGCTGAAAAAGTGGCTGATCCCGCTTGCGTCGGCATCAGCAGTGCCAAGATCGGGTTCAAGTTAGATAACACACCATTACCAGCCCCACTTGTGCTCAAGCCGAGGCTCAGCGTTGAGTTTGTTTGCGTTGGGATCGGTGTACCCGCGCTTGCGACACTGATGTCACCGAGCGCGACCGGCGTTTTAATACCAACAGTTGCCGTACCCACCGTCACTGGACCGACAGGGAAGAAGTTGGTTGTTGCCGCCACATGGGCACTTAAATCCAGATACATGCCATATCCATCTGCGGCATCGGCGCTGACCGTCACTGGTGCAGCAGATGCAACGCTGCTAAAGGCGAATAAAACGGCGGTGGTCATCAGGGAATGCTTCATCATCAATACTCTCCTAAACAAAAATAAAAACAAACGTCAATACAAATATTAACATTTGTTTGTCTTTATGTTTACATTTTTTATCAATTAAAAAGAGATTTAATGTCTTACTGTGATGAATGCACCCTGTATTCAAAAATTACAATTAATCCGCTCTGGGATGGTTTATTCTCAAGGCGAACGCTAGCTTGATGCTTCAAAGCTATTTCCTTGACGATTGCCAAGCCTAGGCCCGAGCCTGTCACCTCTGATTGCTCTGCACGATAAAAGCGGTCAAATACTTTTTCCAGGGCATCAGGCGCTATTCCTGGGCCACTGTCTTCAACTTCTAATCGCAGTCCATCCGTTAATGTTGTGAGCGACAGATTAATCACCCCATGTGCAGGCGTGTAATGTATGGCATTGACGATAATATTATTCAGCAGCACTTCAATCTCGCCTGGCAGGCCGGTCATTGCCACCTCATCAGCACGTGTGAAACCAATATCAAGCTGCTTCTTGCGATAGAGCGGACTTAAATCATTTAACACCTTGATCAGCAAAGGATTTAAAGCAAAAGATTGCATCTCTTGCTGCCTGGCATCGGGATCCACTTTCGCCAGGGTCAATAACTGGTGTACCAGGCGCTCCATGCGTGCAACACCGCCCTGTGCCTGTTGCAGACTATGCGCTAGTGCCGCCTGATCATCATGCTGCATGGCACTGATTTGCAACTTGAGGGCCGTCACCGGCGTCCGCAGCTCGTGTGCTGCATCGCTGGTAAAGCGTTTTTGCATGGCAATGGCATCACTGACTCTTTGCATCCAGCGATTCAGGGCCTGAATAATCGGTTTCAACTCATCGGGGGGCTGGGCAATTGCCAATGGCTCCAACTGGTCTGCACGCCGTGCATCAATTTCAGAAGACAGCTGCAACAAGGGTTTAAACGTTTTGCGGATGACCAGCAGCGCACCCAAAATCAGAAACGGGACAATCAGTAATTGTGGCAGAATCAAGTGAATGGCGACTTCACGGATGGTACGTTGCCTGAGTTTAAAGTCTTGTGCGACAACGCAAGTGATAACTCCTCGCTTGGCAACAAATACCTGCCAGCGCTTTTGATTCGCCCATTGCGTTGACAGCCCCACCCTCGCCGTCTTGACGTCAAACGCACGCTGGTGCGACTGGTAAATCACTTTGCCTTGCTGCTGTAGTTGAATCAGGTAATCCTGCTCACCACGCACCTTGGATGGAATATTATTTTTGGCTGTATCATAGCGTGTTGTTAGGTTGGCAATCTGGTCGCTACCTATCATGGTCTCGGCCAAATGCTGCAGATTGGCATCATAAAGCTCGCCCAATTCGTCCGCTGTTGACTGGTAGGATAAAAATGACAGCAAGCCAATAATGCAAACAATGGCAATCGACAGGTAAATGGCTAGCTCGGCCCGGATGGAACGCATCATGATTTTGGGCCAGGGAATGCGTAGCCTATGCCACGGACAGTTTGAATAATCTCTGCGCCAAATTTTTTGCGTATGGTATGGACATGCACTTCCACCGCATTACTATCGACTTCGCCACCCCAGCCATACAGCCGCTCTTCCAATTGTGTTTTTGAAAAAATCATGCCGGGCTGCGACATCAGCGTATGCATGATGGCAAACGTCTTACTGGACAGTCGCTGGCTAATATCACCCATGGTTAAAGTATAACTGGCGATATCCAGCACCACGTCATTGACCCGTATCTGGTTGGAATGGCGCTCCTCTTTACGCCTGAAAATAGCGCGCAGCCGGGCTTCAATTTCCTCTACAGAAAAAGGCTTTAATACATAGTCATCCGCACCGGCATCCAGGCCTTGAATACGGTGTTCAATAGCATCCCTTGCAGTAATAATGATGACAGGCAACGCATTGCCTGCCTTTCTTAACGCAGATAACAACGCCATGCCTGACTTTCCAGGCAGGCCAAGGTCAAGCAACATGGCATCAAATGTTTCACCAGCCAGCGCCGCCTCTGCCTGCAAAGCATCTGGCGCCCAGTAAATCGCATGCGCGCGCATGGCCTGTTGCAGGCTTTCAGCAATCATGCGGTCGTCCTCTACCAGCAATAACTTCAACGGCTTATCCTTTTCCTTGAATGCTGTCATTCTAAGCATACTAGCTTAAGGTATTCTTAAAAAACGGCTTAAGTTTGCCTTAAGAAACTGCTGGCAAGATGCAACCCTGTCATCATTCACAGGGATTTATCCATGCCCAATCAGTTCAAGCAAGCAGCAAGCATGAGTATCGCATTGCTGCTGGCTGCCTGCCAAACACCGCAAACGCTGCGGCCAGCACAACTCGTCGACAATATTGTTGCCGCAGACTCAACGCTGCAAGCCAATCGCGGCCAAGACCAGGCAAGCAATACAACGACCTTATCTGAATATGAAGCGGTGTTGCTGGCACTGAAGCAAAACCCGGCATTCAAGTCACAGCTAAGTGAGCTTGATATGGCCAACGCAGATGTGCAACAGGCTAATCAAATTGCCAATCCGTCTTTATTTTATGCGTTTAGTGCGGCCAACAAACCTTACCGCTATGCCATCGACTTTCCAATTGAAGCCATTTTTCTACGACCGATCCGCGTCAAGCAAATGCAAGCACAGGCACAGTCGACCCAGTATCAGTTGATGCAATCTGGCTTCACCCTGATTCGCGATACCCGCCTGGCCTACGCACAAGCCGTGATTGCCAATGAGAAGCGTGACCGCCTGAAACAGGCCTTGCAGCTTAACCAGACGATTGCCGAGCTGACCCATACCCGCGAACAGTTGGGTGATATCAGTGCGCAAGAAACCTTGTTATCACAGAACGAGGCGCTGCTTGCTGCCAGAGATTTACAGGCGGCCGACATCGATGTGCAACTGGCCCACACCCAGTTAATGCATATGCTGGGCTGGATGGAGGGCGAAAAAACACTCTCCCTCAGCACACAACTACTCCCGGCCTGCAGCGCCGTCGACATTGCACAACTAAAAGCGACAGCACTCAGCAGCCGACCGGATATCCTCGCAGCTAAAGCCAATATGGCGGCCGCCAAAGCCAAACAACAACTTAACACATACAACTGGTTGGGCACAGCAGTCGTGGCAGATGCCACCAGTGGTCAAACCAATGGCCATGTGCTGGCGCCCGCCATCAGGACCACCTTGCCAGTGTTTAACCAAAACCAGGGCCAACGCCAGCGCGCGGATGCCGAGTTTGAAAAAGCCCAGCATGACGCGGAGGCCATCAAAATGAAAGCATCGCTGGAAATCAATACGGCACACCTTAAATATCAGCGCGATTGCCAGGAGTGGCAGCAATTGCACAGCCAGCTGCAACCAAACGCCCAGCAAATCATAGAGTATGCAGAACGCGCCTATCACGATGGCGATATTGCCTACTTAACCGTCCTGGAAAGCAGCAAACGCTACCTCAGCCTGCAACTGCGTGAAGCGCAGTTAAAAGCCGACCTGGTCAGTAGCTGGTCAGACTTGATGCGCAGCACCAGTCATGCCCCAGCCACGTCCCTGATTCCCTATAGAAAGTGATTCCTCATGCACATTACCCACCACTTGTTTAACCGACACCAGGCACGTGCCTTGTTATTAGTGACCGCGCTATTCGCATCTGGCCTGGCCAACACCGCGGAGAAGAGCATCTCTGAAAACCAGTTGAACCAGGTCAGCCTGCCCGCCGAAGCGATTAAAAAACTAGGGCTGACCACCAGCCGCATCACGCTTGCCCGCCAGTCCAGCACACACAGCTTTCCAGCGCAAACCAGCCTGGCACCAGAAGCCCTGGCTGCTTACAGCATGCCCATGAGTGGCTATGTCGTGTTCAACGCAGGCAAACCATTGCAGGTTGGCAGCCAGATCAAAGCCGGGCAAACGCTGTTTACCATTCAGCCAGTTGTCACGCCCGAAGCCAGGTTAAGCCTGATTACCAGCATGGCCGATGCAGAAGGACAATTACAGGCGGCAGAAAAACAATTGTCTGCGCATATGCTGACGCTCAACCGTGCCAAACAATTATGGCTACAGCGTGTCGGCAGCCAACGGGCCGTAGATGACGCACAAGCGAATGTAGCGATTGCAGAAACCAATGCACGTACCGCCATGCAAAAACGTGATTTGTTAAAACAAGCGGTAGAACAAGGCTCTGCAGGCAACTACTCCATTAAAGCCGCCAACGATGGCGTGATCAGCAACCTTTACTTTAGTCCGGGCCAGCTCATGGTGGCTGGTGCCAAGCTGGTCGATATTGCGCAACAGGGCCGTTTATGGGTCACCGCCTATGTACCTCATGCACAAGTCGGCCAACTCAATCTCGGTGCCGAAGCCTTGCTGGCGGGTGTACCAGGCATCTCGGCGGATTACGCCCTGAAACCCGTTGCAGCCCCACAGGAAGGCGATGCCCTGACAGGCACGCGCAAACTGGTTTATACCTTGCAGGCCAAGGGTGACATCGTTCCTTTGCAGCGGCTCACCATCCAGATTCCACAACGCGCTGGGGAGCAAGCACGAGCCAGCGTGCCCTGCGCTGCCACGGTTGTCGATATCTATGGCAATACCTGGTTGTATTCGCAGTTGGATGACACCCATTTTAGCCGCCAGCAGGTATTTATCGCCCGCGCCAATGCGCAAGCATGCGTCCTCTCTGACCAACGCCTGGTCGGCAAGCAGGTTGTCACCCAGGGCGCCCAGGAACTGTTTGCCGTTGAAACCGGCTACACCCACTAAATACAACAGGATTTAATATGTTGAAAAGAATGACCATGCGCGCCATCAGGGCCCGCTACCTAGTGATGGTACTGGCAACCCTGCTCATGCTGGCAGGATATAAAACCATCCCCGAGACGCCGATGGATGTATTTCCGGAGTTTGCGCCAGCCAAGGTCGAAATCCAGACCGAAGCCCCGGGCCTTTCCAGTGTAGAAACCGAACAACTGGTCTCCATCCCGCTTGAGCATGCCATGAACGGCATTCCGCATATGAAAACCTTGCGCTCAAAATCGGTACTCGGCTTATCCTCTGTCGTGATGCTGTTTGAACAAGGCACCCCGCTGGCCGAAGCCCGTCAATCGGTGCAGGAAAGACTGTTACTGGCCGGGCAACGATTGCCTGCCAGCGCCAAGCCTCCAGTCATGTTGCCGCCGTTATCGTCCATGTCCCGCGTACTGAAAATAGGCTTAAGCAGCAAGCAGCACTCTGTCGCCGAACTCAGTACCCAAGCACTGTGGACCATACGCCCACGCCTGATGGCTATCCCTGGCGTTGCCAATGTGGCCATTTGGGGGTTGCGCGACCAGGAGTTGCAAGTCCGCTTTGACCCCGTCAAGCTGGCACAACACCAATTGACTGCTAACCAGGTCAGCCAGCGCCTGATATCGGCGATTCGCCCTGACAGCGGCGGCTATCTGGATACTGCGCAGCAACGGCTGGCCGTCGCTTATGACAGGCCCACACTGGACAAAGAAGCCTACCTGCACATGACAGTAGGCTGGTCCAATGCTGGGATCCCGGTCAAACTGGAACAGGTGGCGGACGTGGCCTGGGGTCACGCTTTGCCGATTGGCGATGCCGTGATTAACCAGGGTGACGGCCTGTTGCTGATTGTAGAAAAACATCCTGACGCCAATACACTGAGTGTCACCCAACACATAGACCGTGCGCTGGCCGAACTAAAACCTGCCTTGCATGGCATTCACGTAGATGCGTCTATTTTCAGGCCAGCGACATTTATTGAGCAGGCACTGCATCACCTGAAACAGGCACTGGTATTAGGCATTGGCCTGGTGGCAATCATCCTGTTTTTATTCCTGCGTCATCCACGCGCAGCCATCATCAGCCTGGTGGCGATTCCCCTGTCGCTGGTCACTGCCATCCTGCTGTTGACCTGGCTACAGGTCAGCATCAACACCATGGTGCTGGCTGGGCTGGTGATTGCCTTGGGCGAGGTCGTTGATGACTCCATTATCGACCTGGAAAATATTTTGCGCGCCCTCACGCTGAATCGGCAACTGGCACACCCCAAATCGCTGATCAAGGTCATTGCACAAGCTTCCTATGAAGTCCGTGGTTCGGTCATTTATGCCACGCTGATTGTCATGTCGGTATTTATCCCGGTTTTTTTCCTGCAAGGAATCGCAGGCGCTTTCTTCAAACCACTGGCCTATGGCTATTTGCTGGCAATTTCAGCCTCTTTACTGGTCGCACTGATTGTGACGCCGGTACTGGCTTATTGTTTTCTCAATCATGGCAGCCAACCATCTGAGCACGCCGCCGCGATGCCAGCACGCCTGCAACAATGGCTGCAACGCCGCCTGGAAAGTCCCAGAACCATCATCGCCAGCGCCTGCCTGTTTTTGTGTGGCATGTTGGCTACCCTGCCCTTTTTGGGGACTGAATTTTTGCCTGCGTTTAAGGAAACTGACTTTCTCATGCACTTTGTTGAGCGCCCAGGCACTTCTATAGCACAGATGAAGGCGATGACCCTGCGTGCCAGCCATGCATTGATGCAGATAGATGGCGTACGCAACCTGGGTTCGCATATTGGCCGCGCCGAAGTGGCTGATGAAGTCGTTGGCCCTAATTTTGGTGAACTATGGGTGAGCATCTCGCCCACCGTGGACTATGCCGCGACCATGCAGAAAATCAACCAGACCATTGCTGGCTACGCAGGTATTTTTACCGATGTGCAAACCTATTTGAAAGAGCGCACCAAAGAAGTCATGTCTGGCAATAGTGCCAGTATCGTCATCCGCCTGTTCGGCAATGACCTGGATCATCTACGCGAACAAGCCGAACGCATCCGGTTATCAATTGCCGATATTGACGGACTCGTTGATCTCAAAGTCGAATCGCAGGTTTTGATTCCACACATTCATGTCCGCTTGAAAGCCGCTGCTGCCGACCATTATGGCATCACCGAAACAGACATCAAACAGGCGCTGGCCTTGATGACACAAGGCCAATTGCAAGGCGAAGTGTATGTCGGCCAGACCCGCTTTAATGTGCGCTTGATCAGCCAGACGCCGGCACAGGATAGCGTACAGGCACTGCGGCAGATGGCCATTCAAAGCGCTAGTGGTGCGGTGATGGCGTTAGCAGATGTTGCCGATGTCTATGTACAGCCGACGCCAAACGAAATCAAGCGCGAAGGTGCCTCAAGAAAGATTGATATCGCCGCCAATGTGGCTGGCAAGGATATCGGCAGTGTTGCGCAATTGGTAGAAATGCGCGTCAAGCAACTAGCGCTGCCTGACGGTTATTATGTCAAGTTTATGGGCGAATACACTGAGCAGAAAACGGCCAGCCTGACACTGGTGATGTACGCCTTGCTCGCATTACTGGTGGTGTTTTTACTGATCCTGATGAGCCTCAACTCGCTACGCCTGACGGCCATCCTGTTCGCCGTGCTACCTATTGCCGTCGCAGGTGGGCTGGTCGGTATTTGGTTGATTGGTGGCGTCATGTCCTTAGGTGCCATGATAGGCTTAATCGCCGTCATGGGCATTGCAGCACGCAACGGTATTTTGCTGATATCCCGCTACCAGCAGCTCAGGCTGATAGCTGGCATATCGGCGCCTCAGGTATTGCTCAACGCCGTATCAGACCGTTTCCGCGCCATCAGCATGACCACGCTGGCAACCACCATGGCCTTATTGCCGATTATTCTCAAAGGCCCGGTGTCTGGCTATGAAATTGAGCACCCTCTGGCGGTGGTGGTTTTTTGTGGTTTGCTGGCGGCCATGGTCGTCAACCTGGTGTTACTGCCTGCACTGATCCTGATATTTCACTCAGGCGAGCATACGCAGCAGGCTTAACCGTGTGATTAACCTGGCTTCTTGCTGGTAATCAGGCAGGCACATAATGGTACCAGTGACAGCAACACGGCCAGCATGATAAATGCATTCGGCAAGCCAAGCTGTTGCGCCACAAAGCCGATGAGGGCAGGCCCGAGCAACACGCCTGAATAGCCGACAGTGGAAATAGCAGCGACCGCCAGGCCGGTTGGCATTTCGGTTTGTGCACCGGCAAGCCTGAATAAGATAGGCGCCGTGTTGGCGGCGCCTGCGCCTATCAGCACAAAACCACCCAATGCCATGGGCAGCGTATGGGCAAACACGGCGACCACCATCCCGAACACAGCAATGGCACCGCCCCACAATAGCAATATACGGTCACCCAGGCGCTGACTGAGTGCATCCCCCCAAAAGCGGCCACTCAACATGGCAATAGAAAACACAATATAAGGCAGGCCGCCCTGCGCTGTAGGTACCAGGCCGGACTCAGTGATCAGCAAGGCGCTCCAGTCCAGCATGGCGCCTTCGACTAAAAAGGCAATACCGGTTAATAAAGCCAGGACGAGCACGATACCTCTGGGCACTGAGAAAAACTGCCCATGCTCGCCCTGGGTGGTCTGTGCCAAGCGTGGCCAGATCACAAGCATCAACAGGGCTAACAAGATGGCAGCGATCAGCGCACTGTTGGCAGTGCTCATATGCATGGCCAGCATCAAGGTCATGATGGCAGACCCGGCAAAACCACCAACACTAAACATGGCATGAAAACCAGACATGAGGGAACGCTGAGACGCTTTCTCAACCTCAACCGCATGCAGGTTCATGGAAACATCCAGCGAGCCCAGCGAAGCACCGAATAACAATAAAATCGCGGCAAGTTGCAGTGTGTTTTGTGCAAGCGGCAACAACAGCACCGTGACCGCCAGTGAAAAGCCACTGAGTGCAATGATGGACCTACAACCATAGCGGGCGCTGATCGCCCCCGTTACCACCATGGCCGAGACCGAGCCTAAGCCCAGGCATAACAACAAGCTGCCTAATACGCCAGCATCCAACTGTAACTGTGCACGCACAAAAGGAATTAAAGGCGCCCAGCAAGAAAGGCCAAACCCGCCGACAAAAAATGACAGCCGGGTAGCTAATCTGGCTGCATGACTATCTAAAGCAAACATCTAACCTCTGAAGAAAATCCAGTCATCCCGGCAATAGTAAAAAAATACGTGCGCTGAGTTGACAAAACGAGCAAAACACCCACTTGGAGCCGCGCCCTTGCTCGAAGTTCAAAAAACGCACATCTGAGCAAAGGCTCATTGAATCATGTACTTACCGACTTTACCAAGACGCAATCCACCATGTTATCCACAGATTTTGTGGAAATACACAGAGATGGCAGGCAGCAAGAAGACAGAAAAAAAGCTGTGTATCACTACACAGCTTTTTCAGTATGACGGCGCAATTAACGGTTATTGAAAAAACCGATATTCATCACACGGTCATTCACAAAAGTCACTTCAGTTTCTTTATACGTGTTTTTGTCATCGTATCTCACCAGGTTTTTGTAATACCACATTTCAACCTGCACCGGCTTGGAGTTATCTTGCTGCTTGCCCATGTTGCCTATCATGTTATTGGCATTGCTTGGCTTGACTGACTGCTGCTTTTTAAACGGTTGGCCCAGCTTTTCGATGACCAGTTTTTTTGGCTTGCCGCTAAAACCGCTGATAAACTCGTTTTCATCATAGGTCTTGCCAGCAAACGCGGCAGTGGCTGCCAATAGTAATGAGGTGGCGACCATCGCAGCGGACATTCTTGCGTATAACTTCATGTTTTATTCCTGTTATCCAAAATCAAAATAGCAAATTATTTTTTATGTGAGTATAACGCTTTATCACTGATATCGGTTGACTGCGGGCAGTCTGCATATTCAAACGCGTATTAAAAATCAATGCGCATGCCGTCATAACCGACTTGCACATTGGCGGGCACCCTTGCCTGTAACGCCTGGTATTCCAGCTCGTGTGTCATGTGTATCAAGACATTGCGTTTGGCGCCGATACGCGCAATCAAGGCCAGGGATTGCTCGACGCTGACATGGGTCGGATGCGGCTGTTCGCGCAAACAGTCAATCAGCAATACGTCCACGCCCTGCAACAAGGTATAAGAACTTTCCGGGATCTCAGAAACGTCTGTCATGTATACCAGATTGCCAATACGGTAGGCATAAATACGAATTTTGCCATGCATGACGGGGATAGGTGTCACCCATTGTCCGGCTGCTTCAAATGGTGCCTCGACCACATGGGCGGCCAAAACGGGTAAGTCCCAATATTGCGGAATGGGATCGCGCAAGGTGTAGCCAAACTTTTCCTGGATATGTGCAATAGACTCAGGGTAGCTATATAGCTGAATCTGGCTACGGTTAATCTGGCAAAATGCTCGCAGATCGTCAATGCCATGCAAATGGTCCGCGTGCGTGTGGGTATACAGCACCGCATCGACACGGCGCATGTTTTCCCGCAAGGCCTGCTGACGTAAATCCGGGGAAGTATCAATCAGGATGACGCGGCCATCATCTAGCGTCACCATGCTGGAGCAACGCGTGCGTTTATTGCGGGCATCTGTTGAACTACACGTGGCACATGTGCAACCCACGGCAGGCGTGCCTGCGCTGGAGCCTACACCTAAAATGGTTAATTGCATGACTGCGCGTGTTTGAACAGAGTGAAGAAGTTGGCCGTGGTAGCGTCTATCACCTGCTGCAATGGCACATCACGCAAACGCGCAACCTCTTCGGCTACATGGCGCACATAGGCTGGCTGGTTGGTTTTGCCACGGAAAGGGATGGGCGCCAGGTAGGGAGAGTCAGTCTCGACCAGCATTTTATCCAAAGGCACTTTTTGCGCCACGTCTTTTAAGGCTTGCGCATTTTTAAAGGTAACGATGCCCGAAAAAGAGATATAAAAACCCATGGCGATTGCTGCCTGCGCCACTTCCCAGCTTTCGGTAAAGCAATGCATGACACCACCCACCTCAGCCGCGCCCTCTTCCTGCATGATGCGCAAGGTATCTTCGGCGGCATTGCGGGTATGGATAATCAGCGGCTTACCGGTCGCTTTCGCCGCGCGGATGTGGGTACGGAAACGCTCGCGCTGCCATTCCAGATCGCCAGTGAGGCGGAAATAATCCAGGCCGGTTTCGCCAATGGCAACCACGCGGCCATGATCAGCCAAACTCACCAGGCCATCTACGGTGGGCTCCTGAATATCTTCATAATCAGGATGCACGCCGACTGAGGCGTAAATATTCGGGTATCGCTCGGCAATCGCCAGCACTTCGGGAAACTTATCCAGCGTGACTGACACACACAAGGCATGCCCGACCTGGTGACTGCGCATGTTCTCAAGCACCTGATCCATATTCTGGACCAGCTCGGGAAAATTAAGATGGCAATGCGAATCAACTAACATGTTTTCAACCAAAACTCATTCAAAGCTGTTAAATAAGCGCTATATCGTATTCGAAGGGCGGCTGGATTTGAGTGCAGCGCCAAGAATCGTCTCAATGCGTTTCTTCGCCTCCGCACCACCATCCTTGTCGGTAAACTGGATGCCTATGCCTTGTGGCTTGTTATTCGCTGCCTGCGGCGTAATCCAGATGACTTTACCCACCACCTTGAGCTTGTTCGGGTCATTAAGCAAGGTCAGCAACATAAAAATCTCTTCGCCCATTTTAAATGGCTTGCTGGTCGGAATAAACAAGCCGCCGCCTTTGACAAAAGGCATGTAAGCGGCGAACAAGGCTGCTTTCTCGCGAATCGCCAGCGACAAAACACCGGGTTTTGCGGCGGCGGGTGGTAGTGTGTCTGTCATTGCCCAAGCTCCAGAATATTTACCTGATTAGCCATCAAATAAGCTGGCTCTAAGCAAACATTTTTTTGTATTGCAATAATAACTGCTCCAGCTGTAACTCCTGATTGAGTGGATGCTGTGCCGTTATTCTAAAACGATTTAGCTGTTGTTGAAACGCCAGTAAACGCGACATATTGACCGCACCCGCCAATACCTGCAATGGAGGGGCCTCACTCGGGTGATAACGCAAGGGTTGCTGATGGCTGGATAGCCAGACGTCCAGCAACCACTTTTGTAGCACCTGGATCGCCTGTTCCATGCCCTGCTTGATCAGCACTGGCACCGCTGCGGCAACGTCTATGCTTGCCCCGCCTGCCAGGTGCGGACGGAATTGCTGGTACCAGGCATGCCAGTCGAACTCATCCTGCTGTATGGTGGTTGGCGCACCGCCGCTGTAATGCCAGACCCATTCCGGATTGGCCACAGACTGGGTTTGTAACCACTGCAAACCCTGCTCGCGGCTGGGTACCGGCATTTCTACCTGCATGCAACGGCTTAAAATGGTTGGCAACAAGGCCTGGCGCTGGTGCGACACCAGTAAAAACTGGGTACGCTGCGGCGGCTCTTCCAGCAGTTTTAGTAACGCATTGGAGGCAGCCACATTCATCGCCTCCAGTGGGTGAATCAACACCACACGAATACCATCGACGCGGTGCGAAGTCAGTGACAGATAGTCATGCAAGGCGCGTATCTGGTCGATAAGGATTTGCTGGCGTTTGCGCGTCTTCTTTTTGCCAGTGTCAGCGCCATCATCGTCTTCTGGCGTGATTTCCTTAAAATCTGGATGCGCGCCCTCCGCCAGCCAGTGACAAGACTGGCACTCCCCACAGGCAAACCCCTGCTGCTGTGGCTGCAAGCAAAGCAACGCGGCAGCCATGGTCTGGGCAAAGTCCAGTTTACCAATACCGGTTTTACCATGCAGCAATAGCGCATGGTGACGTGTCTCCCCCGCTTGCATCCAATGCGAGAACAGGGAATTTTGCCAGGGATAAAGCTTATTAATCATAAAGATGAAATGATTTCTTCAACTGACTTCTTTACTTCTTCAAGTGAGCGATGTGCGTCTATGACGCGAAACCGCTGCGGAAATTCAGCTGCCCTGGCCAGGTATTGTGCGCGCAACCGGGCAAAAAATTCAGCGCCTTGCGCTTCAAACTTGTCAGGTGTCCGTGCCCCGGCCAGGCGCTGCAAACTCACCTCAACCGGCACATCAAACAACAGGGTGACATCGGGCTGCAAATCACCCTGTACCCACTGTTCCAATTGCTGCATCTTGTGCAAAGGCAAGCCGCGTGCACCGCACTGATACGCATAAGACGCATCTGTGAAGCGGTCTGAGACCACAATCGCATCGCGCTGCAATGCGGGCAGAATAACTTGCTGCAGATGCTCGGCACGCGCAGCAAACATCAACAAAGACTCGGTTTCCACATGCATTTCTCTGTGCAACAGGATTTCGCGCAACTCTTCGCCTAATAGCGTGCCACCAGGCTCACGGGTAGAGATTACTTCGCGGCCGCGACTGGCCAGCATTTGTAAAATCGTCGGAATATGCGTGCTCTTACCGGCACCATCCATTCCTTCCAGCGTAATAAACAAGCCTGCCATTATTTAACTTTCCCCATGTACATCATTGCGCTAGTGTTTCTTTAATTGGTAAGCCCGCACGGCCTGGTTATGCGCCTCTAGCGAGCTGGTAAACACATGTCTGCCCTGGCCGTTAGCCACAAAATAAAGGGCGTTGGTTTTAGCCGGATGCAATGCCGCCTGGATAGATGCCAGCCCTGGTAAGGCGATTGGTGTCGGCGGCAAACCACTGCGTGTATACGTGTTGTAAGGCGTATCCGTCAGTAAGTCTTTTTTGGTGATATTGCCCCGGTAGCGCGTACCCATGCCATAAATCACGGTGGGATCAGTCTGCAAACGCATGCCTTTACGCAGGCGGTTAATAAACACACCAGCAATTTGTGGACGCTCTTCCTCAACGCCGGTTTCTTTTTCGACGATGGATGCCATCACCAGTGCCTCATACATGGAGCGGTAAGGCAAGCCCGCCTCTCGTGCCTCCCAGGCCGCTGACAAATGCTGCGCCATTTTCTGGTAAGCCCGTTTGTACAAGTCGGCATCACTGCTCTGCGCATCAAGAAAATAAGTATCCGGAAAAAACCAGCCTTCAGGATGCATGCTTTGCCCACTAACTTGCTGCATCAATTCGCTGTCCGACAGCATCAGGGTGTCATGACGAATGCCTGGCATTTGTGCCAGCTTCTGCCTGAAGTCGGCAAAGGTCTTGCCTTCGATTAATTGCAGCTTAAATTGGTCAAACGTGCCGTGTTTAAGGATGTCGATGAGCGACATCACCTGCAATGGTGTATTCAACGCGTAATCCCCGGCCTGCAATTGACCACCACTGCCCGTCAGTTTGACCGTCAACAGAAAGCTATACGGCTCTGTCAGCACGCCTGCGGCGACCAGTTGATCGGCAATGCCGCGTACACTGGCCCCGGCCGGAATCTGCAGACCTATGGTTTCTGATGCCATGGGCAATGGCCGAATCATGAAAATCACCATCCAGACTACCAGTGCCACAGCGCCCAGCACCAGCATGGCGACACTGTATTTCACACACTGCTTAATGAACAACATAGTTTAAATGCGCTCTTAATTCTTTGGCCCAGTCATTGGTGGCGATTGCCTGCTCGTCAATCTGCGTCACCTGCAATACACCATAAACACTGTTGGCAACCACCACCGCATCAGCGGCCAGCAGGTTTTCCATAAACAAATTTGTCGAGACCACTGCCTGACCCTGCGTTTTATACCAGTCGAGGATTTTCTGTCGCATCACGCCCGCCACACCACACTGATCCAGTGCCGGGGTCATCACCAGGCCATCTTTGCTGATAAACAGGTTACCGCTGACAGCTTCAATCACCTGGTCATCGTAATCACGCAACACGCCATCGAAAAAGCGCGGATCTTTGAGTTCTGCCCGTGCCAGCACATTTTCCAGGCGATTCATGTGTTTGATGCCCGCCAGTAAGGGCTGCGAAGCCAAGCGTGTCTGGCAGGTATATAAAGCGACCCCTGCGGTATAGATTTCTGGGGCATATACCGGCAATGCACTGTAGATCAACACCCTTGTCGGCTCGCAGATGGCAGGCGGTGCATAACCACGCGCACCGTCACCGCGTGTAATCATGATTTTCACAATGCCGTGCGATAACACTTCGTCGTCAGCAGAGGCCATCAAGTGCTTGAATTCCTGCATCAGCAACTCGGCAGAAGGACACACAATCTGGATTTTACTGCAATCAGCAACCAGCGTTTGATAATGCAATGGCCAGTCCTGCAACTCACCATCGAGCAGGCGCATGGTGCGGAAAATGCCATCGCCATAAGCAAAGCCGCGATTGGTTGGCGCAATGCCTGAGACCAATTTACCGTTGACGCAATAGCGGACTGAAGTCATGTGGTGCCAGAGAAAAGAGTGATGTCTAACAAGGCTGAAACCATACCATAAATCGCCCCTAGACGACGCGCTATCTGACGAAAAACCAGCCACGAGTCACGGCCTAAACCCTGAAATAAGGGATTTTTTAAAGTTTATTGTACTCATGCCGTTAACAAGATCAGCGGTAATGTATCCCTATTCTTTTTGACGAGGTATGGTCATGTCAGTTTCTAACATTCAAAGCAACGTCTCGGCATTGTTAAATAAAGCCTACAATACCGAAGCCAATGCAACGACCTCAGGCGACGCCATCAGTACAACCTCTAAAGAAACAAAGTCCAGCAATGACAGCAGCCCTAACGCGTCAGCCAGTGCACAGGTCACCCTAGGCAACACTGGCACGGCACCTGAAACATACACGGCCAAAGGCTTAATGCAGCAATTACGTCAATACCAGTTAAGCAATGCATCGCTGATATTTGGCAACGGCGATGACACAAATGATGACAGCACAGGTTTGACCGGCTTGATGGGTGCATCATCTAGCAGTGCTTTAGAAAGCATGAGTGATGACTGGGTCAACACCATCAGTGAAAGCCCAGGCAAAGCGTCTGTCATGGTCGAGAGCAGTAAAAATAACTCTTTAAACACGATCTTTGGCAATTAAGTCTTAAGAGACGAGTCTTTAAACAGCATCATCAACGATTCATGTTTTCATCAATAAAGCCCGGTTCGCCGGGCTTTATTATTTTTGTGGCAAGCCACGCACGCCACATATACAATTGTTAAAAAATGATAAAAACCTGACAATTGAAGGAACGCTGTGATGAAACCAAAAATCTTTATAGGCTCTTCGCGTGAAGGTCTCGACATCGCCAATGCAATACACGCCAATCTAACCCGCGATGCCGAATGTACCGTATGGAGCAATGGCGTATTTCAAATTTCCGGCACGACGATTTACAGTTTAATCAACGCCCTACGCAACTCGGATTTTGGCGTGTTTGTATTCAGCCCGGATGACCTGACCATTATGCGTGGCCAGCAGAACCCGGTGGTACGTGACAATGTGATTTTTGAATTAGGCCTGTTTATCGGCCGCCTGGGGGTTGAACGCTGTTTCTTTATCACCCCTGACCATGTCGCTGACTTGCGGCTACCCACCGACCTCATGGGCATTATGCCCGGCCAATATGAAGCCAACCGCCACGACAAAAACTGGCTGGCAGCCACCAATCCGGTCTGCATGCAAATCCGCGCCAAACTCATAGAGCTTAAATCATTTCAGGATGCCGCAGTGAACACCCCGCCAGCGACTGCAACGGCCATGGCCTCAAGCTCTGGTCAGGAAGTTAAGCATGATCTCTCACATGATCACGCCGCCACCGACCAACACTTAGGGCTGGAGCCGCACGGCAAAGCATACGCACTGACCGGCAATACGCATAAACATAAAGAGGCAATTAAACAAGCCGGGGCAAGCTGGAACAAAGGCCTAAAGAAATGGATTATTCGTGGCAGTGATAAAGCCAAATTTGAACGCCTGATTGCAGACGTAAACGACAGCGCACTTTAGTGTGAGTGGTGTGGCTATTCCGCTTTAACAAAATGCCCGCGCGTTTTGCCACTGAGACATTGCAGCAAATCTGTGGAACGCAGTGCTAGGGCATAGCCAATCACACCACTGCCAATTACCACGGTGTCATAACTGGCCACACTGTCATCCACTAACACCGTGAGGCCTGCGGGCAAGGCAATCGGCGGTACCGCGCCGACGACATAGCCGGTGGCTTCCGGTACTTCGTCATATTCCGCCATACGGCATTTACGCTCACCGAGCTGGGCACGTAATAATGCCCAGTCGGCATGGCCGCCACCAGCCACTGCCAGCAGGCAGAAACCACTATTTTCACCTTTGAACACCACACTGCGCACCACAGATTGCGGATCCAAGCCTTGCGCAGACAGTAATTCTTCTAACTGGCGAATCGGTTTCTTATCCTCACTAAGAGGAATCTCAATCACTTGAAATTGAATCTGCTGCTGGACTAGCAAATCCGTCACCGGCGAGCTTATATGCATCGTCACAAACACATCCCCTCAATTAATCATTAACTTTAATTAATCAATATAATTTATTGATATTCAGTATATTTTGCATTGCTACCTTTGCACTTATCGGCTGGATACTTCTGCGCATTCAGCGTAATCTTGGCATTGGCAGCAGCAATTAAATCAATACCACACACCTCGGCAATCCGCATTAGGTAAACAAAGGTATCCGCCAACTCCTGCCCAACTTTGTCTTTGGTCTCAGCGTCTAGTTGGCGACTGTCGGACTCTGTCATCCATTGAAAATGTTCAACCACTTCAGCGGCTTCTACAATCATGGCCATGGAGAGGTTCTTGGGAGAGTGAAACTGTGCCCAGTCCCGCTCCTCTACAAAGGCATTCACACGCGCCCGCAATGCATCAATCGAATCTGTCATGGCTATCCTTAAACGTAATGACTGAACTACCGACTATCATCTGCCTGTGCATGATCAGCAGCCGGTGTCTCGGGTTTTTCACGCCGATTGCTACCTGCCACCATTTTAATTTCAAACAAACGACACTCTAAGGGTCCGTTATACAGCAGCGTTTTCTTGCTTGGGCTTAAGCGCATGAGTTTAGGCATACGCAAATCATTGGTGAGGAAGTAAGTATTCCAGCCGGAGAACTTCTGCTTGAGCGCCGCCGCCATTTCCGGGTACAACTCAGCCAGCGTGTCGTCCTCACCGATGCGCACACCATAAGGAGGATTGGCAACCAGCACACCGCTCTCTGCGGGCGGTACAACCTTGGTAAATTCCCAGTGCGACAATTGCACTGCATCCAGCCAGCCCGCCATTTCCAGGTTTTGCTTGGTCACGCGCACGGCGCGTAAATCCATGTCTGAACCGTAAATGCTCTGGAAGCTCACTGGCTTCACCGCTTTGGCCGCGGCATTACGCACTTTTTTGAAGGTATCAGATTCAAAGTTTTTGAGCTTTTCAAAACCAAAATTGCGGTTCAGGCCTGGCGCAATATTCAGCGCAATCATGACAGCCTCCAGCAAGAAGGTCCCGCTGCCACACATCGGGTCCAGCAATGCCTGGCCAGGCTGCCATCCGGTGAGTTTTAAAATACCCGCCGCCAGGTTTTCACGCAGTGGCGCTTCAATGCTGTTTTTGCGGTTGCCGCGCTGATAGAGCGGATTACCTGAAGTATCCACATACAACTGATAGCTGTCAGCTGTCAGGTATACATGCACACGCACGCCGGGCTCGCGTGTGTCGATATTCGGACGGCTACCCACACTTTGGCGGAAGCGGTCGCAGATCGCATCTTTGACCCGCAGGGTAATAAATTCCAGGCTTTTCAAAGGGCTGCGCACGGCGGTGACTTTCACCATCATGCTGTGTTTGACATCAAACCAGTTTGGCCAGTTGATTTTGAGTGCGCCCTGGTAAATGTCATCCTCTTTAAGATATTTACCGCGACCGACCTGCATCAGGATGCGCGTCGCTACGCGTGAATGCAGGTTGGCGTGATAGCACACAGACAGCTCACCGCTAAAACTGGCGCCGCCTTCGGTGGCTTTAATGTCACGCGCCCCACCCTGCTTGAGCTCGTCGACGAGGATAGCTTCCAGGCCGCGTGGGCAGGTTGCGAAATATTGATTCATGAAATTAGCCACCGAGGGTGAACTCCTTACCGTTGTTAGGATTAGCGCCTTGCAGGCGGTCTATCAGGTCGAGAAAATTGATATTGTGGTTTTGCATGGCCTCTTGCGCGCGTTTGCGCAAGGTAGCTAGGTCTGGCATGGCCAACGCAGATTTAAAACCAAATACGATGATATTGCCGGGTTTACCCGTCGGCATCATTAATACGCGCTGCTCAAAGGTTTGTTCCATGCGCTGCATATAGATATCAAATTTTTTATCCGATCCCCACAGGTTAATGGTAAACAAGCCGTCTGGCGTTAGCGCGTCTGCACAGTCATCAAAGAATGACTGGGTACAAAAATCTGGTGGCAAGCCATTGCTGCCAAAGGCATCCATCATCAGCCAATCACAAGCGCCAGGATGCTGCTGGATATGTGCAATGCCATCGCCCTCAATAATCTGCAAACGCCCGTCATCATCCGGCACGAAGAAATGACTACGCGCCACCTGAATCACCTGCGGATTGAGCTCAATGACGGTTTGCTGGATTTGCGGGCAGTATTTCCACACGTATTTGGCAATCGAGCCACCACCCAGACCGACCAGTGTTAATCGACGGCTATCAGGTTTGAATAACAGGCTGCTCAATACGCCCCATGAATAAGCTAGCACCAGTGCATAAGGGTCTTTGACCTTCATGCTGCTTTGTATGGTAGGCGAGCCCAGATGCATGGAACGCACACCGTCGGTCTCGGTGACTTCCACCATTTCAAAGTCAGACACGGCTTTGTGGATTTTACGGTTAAATTTAAACATTATGCACTCTCTGTCACGTCAGGCTGGGCATCCTCGGTCGCGGCAATTGCCAGCGTCTCTTCGTCGCCAACAGCGCTTACCTCTTCAATCACGCCCAGGAACTTGCATTCAAGCTCCATGAGTAAAGTATCCACTTTCTGTATCGCCAAGCGTACTTTACTGCCAGCCTTGGTCGCAGGCAAACTGTGCACCTTGGTCATATAAGGCAAGCGCTCCAGGCGCACTAGGTTTTCGCGCCACACCGTGGCCTCTATCTCAGTGATGTTTTCCTGAATCAGGTATTGCAGGCACCAGTAACGCTCCATGCGGGTCTGGAACTCGTTATAGGCATTATAAGTCTGGTCAAAGTTGCGCATATGGCCGACGATTTCATCACCATTGGCCGCGTAAACCGGTGGCTGTAACGTCAACACGCTGATCAACTGGCGCTGGTTAATCAAGTCGACTGCCCGACGCAACGGTGAGGTACACCAGGCGTATTGCGCCACGCCCAGCCCCTGGTGGCCTTCGGCTTTGGTAGTCATATAGACCTTGCCGCCATTTTGCGCCCGGTAGATCCCCGGCACATCGTGCTCGGCCAGTAACAAGCCCCACTGGCTATTGGCAGCAATCATGAGCTCGGCCACCAGTTTGTCCATTGGCGAACCGCGCTGGCGATTCACAATATCAACGATGCCATCGGTCACATAAAAATTGTAGTCCACCGGCTGTGGCCGGGTCGGGTCATATTTGCCGCGGGCCTTTTCCAGGCTTTCGGCAAAATGAAACAAAAACACCAGTGACGACCACAACGGATGTCCACTATCTTGCGCCAAGGTGGTTTCATTAAAATAAGGTTCTAGCGTATCGTGACGCAAATTTTCGGCAATCTGCACACGCTCCAGGCAGCTATGCTGGTGCACGATGCTGAAATCAGGCGCCACTTCCAGATAGAGCGACAAGGCAGGCTTGGTTTCACCCGCATCCAGGCTAAATGGCCGGATCGCGACTTCCGGCAACATGGTGATTTTATGCCCCGGCATATACACCGTAGACAAGCGCTTCATCACCTCATTATCCAGTGTCTCGTGTGGCGCCACACCCAACGCCGGTGCGGCAATATGAATACCAACCTGCGTATTGCCATTGGCCAGGGCCGTCACGGACAAAGCATCATCAATCTCAGTGGTGGTGCTGTCATCGATGCTAAACGCCTGCACCGCTGACAATGGCAATGCGTCAGGCATATCCGCCAATGAGAACGCGGGAAACGCCGTGCCGTGGGCAAAATACTCACGCAAAAATGCCCTCAGGTGATAATCATGCACGGAAGGAATCGCACCTGCTGCGTGCAACACTTGCACGGGCAATTGTTTCAGTTCGG
This sequence comes from Methylophilus sp. 'Pure River', assembly GCF_046765995.1. Taxonomy (NCBI): domain Bacteria; kingdom Pseudomonadati; phylum Pseudomonadota; class Betaproteobacteria; order Nitrosomonadales; family Methylophilaceae; genus Methylophilus; species Methylophilus sp. 'Pure River'. Next base: position 55,363 of record NZ_JBKOUE010000008.1, read on the forward strand.
CTGCAGCCTGCTCCAGTGCCTTCCACTCTAGGCTATTCTTATCAGGCGCATATAACAATGCATCCAGCCTGGCAGCAAAGCTCTCTGGCAAAGACTGCACCTTGAGTTGCGCCACCATTTGCGCCATTAACTCGGCTTGCTGGCGTTTCTTTTCCAGGCCAGCCAGGGCGGCTTTCAGGGTATCTTCCGGCGCGGCTTTATAGCGGCCTTTGCCCTTGCGGTAAAAATACATAGGCGCCGCGTGCAGTTTGAGCGCAATCGCAGCTGCCTGCTGACGGCTCGGTTTGCCGCCGTAATACTCTTGTGCCAGATCCTCAAAAGCGAACTCCGGCTCACCACAGCACTCCCACAAGAAGTCGGTATCCAGGGTATCAGACTCAGCCTGTGCTGCTTCGAGAAAGCCGGACAAGCTACCGTCAAAGCGCATCAATACATTGGCCGCTTTAATTTTGCTGCGTTTGCCAGTGCTGGCTTCAACTTGCAAGCTGCTATCGGCCTCAGACATGATGGAAGCGACTTTAAAGCCACCGTCTTCTTCGTAAAAAACATTCATGTGGGGAAATTAAACGTGTGGAAATCACACTTGAGCGTATTAAAACGCTATTTTACCCGAGAAGACCGCAGTTTTTTGGCAAGCACTGAACTTTAGCCAAGGATAATGACTAAAATAGCATGATGAAGCCCCTGACCTTTGACAACCGTTTTACCCTCGAACTTCCTGGCGACCCGATCTCAGAAAATTACACCAGGCAAGTCAGCGACTGTTTGTGGTCGCCTGTACAACCGACCCCGGTCAACAATCCGCAACTACTGGCCTATAGCCCTGAAGTCGCCGAACTCTTGGGTTTTTCAGCCGCAGACATGCAGGACCGCGACCTGATACAGACGCTGGGTGGCAATGGCATCCTGGATGGCATGTTCACTTATGCCACCCGTTACGGCGGGCACCAGTTTGGGCACTGGGCCGGACAACTAGGCGATGGCCGTGCCATTTACCTGGGTGAGCTCATCCACGCCGGCAAACGCTTTGAGCTGCAACTCAAAGGCGCTGGCGAAACCCCTTATTCCCGTTCGGCAGATGGCCGCGCAGTGCTGCGCTCCAGCCTGCGCGAGTTTTTATGCTCAGAAGCCATGCATCACCTGGGCGTGCCGACCACGCGCGCATTAAGCCTGGTCACTACCGGCAACCAGGTAGTGCGGGATATGTTTTACAACGGCAATCCACAACTGGAACCTGGCGCCATTGTCTGCCGCGTCGCACCTTCATTTACGCGCTTTGGTCATTTTGAAATCCTCGCCAGCCGCAACGAATTACCGTTATTAAAACGCCTGATCGGCTTGACGCTTGACCGAGACTTTGCCGATTGGTGGCCATCCACCGGTCTGGCGTTGGACATTAACGATCCTTCTGCCGAGCTGATTGAGGCATGGTTTGAAGAAGTGTGTTCGCGCACAGCCATTATGATCGCGCACTGGATGCGCGTGGGTTTTGTGCATGGTGTGATGAATACCGACAATATGTCCATTCTCGGCCTGACCATCGATTATGGCCCGTATGGCTGGGTGGATAACTTTGACCCTAGCTGGACGCCAAATACCACCGATGCGCAAGGCCGCCGCTACTGTTTTGGCCGCCAACCGGATATCGCGCGCTGGAACCTGGAGCGACTGGCCGAAGCGTTGGGCACCCTGCTACCGGAAACGCAAGGCCTGGCGGATGGCTTGACCACTTATGACCAGACCTATATACGCGCCCTCACATCCAGCCTGGCTGATAAGTTTGGCTTTGATCACTGGCAAGACGGCGATGGCGAGCTGATTAACCATATTTTTGAACTCATGCAACGCGCGGAAGTCGACCAGACCTTATTTTTTATGCAGCTAGCGAAACTGGATATTGCACATCCGCAACTAGCAACGCTGACCGACGCTTTTTACACCGAACAAGGACAACAACAGTTTGGCGCAGATATCCAGGCCTGGCTGCAAAACTACAGCCTGCGCATACAACAATCAGCATTAACCCCTGAGCAGCGCTTGCAAACCATGGCGGCGGCCAACCCAATTTATGTGCTGCGTAACTACCTGGCGCAAGAAGCGATTGACCTGGCGACCCAAGGTGACAACAGCCGCTTGCTGACATTATTGCAAGTATTGCGTCATCCATATACCGAACAAGCCGGTATGGAGGCCTTTGCACAAAAGCGCCCGGACTGGGCGCGGCAAAAGGCCGGTTGCTCGATGCTATCGTGTAGTTCATAATTTTGGCCATGCAAACTGCCGAACAATTGATCACTGATGCTGGCCTGCGCCCGACCAAAGCGCGCTTGGCCGTATTGAGCTCCCTGCTCAACTCGCACAATGCGCTGAGTCACACTGAGATACTGGCTGCGTTGCAAGGCATCAAAGAAATTGACCGGGTGACGGTATACCGGGTGCTGGACTGGTTACAGGAGCATGCCCTCATCCATAAAATATCCACCGATGACCGCGCCTGGAAATTTCAACTGAATGCCCCTAAACGCAGTTACAAAGCCACAGACGCCAGCACAAACAGCGGTTTGTTAAGCAATCACGGTCATGCTCATTTGCAATGCCAGCGCTGTGGCACAGTCCTTTGCATTCACGAATTGGCTGCGCATATTCCGCAAGCCATTTTCGACACCTACCAAATATCCCACATCGAAATCAACCTCAAGGGCCTCTGCCCACAATGCCAACAAGCGTCGGCCTAAAATAGTCGCGACTTTCTTTTACTACTCGATTACTATCCAACAATTTTGCAACTTAGTTGCAAATAATACCAACACCCACTAAAATGCAACTTTATTGCATTGCAACAAAGTTGCTTAAATGGTTACTCACGCACAATTATTAGCGATGTCAGCAGACGCTTATATGAACGAAGCACAACTGGCCTTCTTTCGGCAGTTACTGGAGGCACAGCTTCAAGCCTTGCAAGACAATATGCGCCAGACCAGTGAACATCTCTCAGATCAGCAAGAAACACCAGACCCGGCCGATCGCGCCACGCAAGAGGAAACACACAGCTTGGAACTGCGCACACGGGACCGCGAGCGCAAGCATTTAAAAACCATTCAATCAGCCTTGCGCCGCATCCAGGATGGCAGTTATGGCTATTGCGAAGACACCGGGGAGCCAATCGGTCTCGCCAGGCTATTAGCCAGGCCAACCACCAAGTTGTGCCTGGAAGCACAAGAGCGGCATGAGCGCCGCGAACGGCAATTTAACCACTAAAGGATGACCTATGAAAAAACTGCCAGTCACGGTACTTTCCGGCTTTTTAGGCGCGGGTAAAACCACCCTACTCAACCATATCCTCAATAACCGCGAAGGCAAGCGTGTCGCAGTGATTGTCAACGATATGTCCGAGGTGAATATCGATGCACAACTGGTGCGTGACGGTGGTGCAGCCTTGTCGCGTCAAGAAGAAAAACTGGTTGAGATGAGCAATGGCTGCATTTGCTGCACCTTGCGCGAGGACTTGCTGATTGAAATCACACGGCTGGCCAAAGAAAACCGCTTTGATTACCTGTTGATTGAAACCACCGGCATTTCCGAACCCTTGCCCATTGCAGAAACCTTTACCTTTGCAGATGAAGACGGCGTTTCGCTGGCAGATGTCGCCCAATTGGACACCATGGTCACCGTAGTAGATGGTTATAATTTTCTCAAAGACTATGGCTCGCAAGATATGCTGGGCGACCGCGGCCTCTCGCTGGGCGAAGAAGATGAACGCACGGTGGTTGACCTGCTGGTTGAACAAATCGAGTTTTGCGACGTGTTAGTGCTGAATAAAACTGACTTGTTAACCCTGGAAGAAGTCTCCAGGCTGGAAGGCATCCTCAAAACGCTCAATCCACGCGCGCAGATTATCCATAGCAGCTTTGGCAAAGTGCCGCTAAATCGCATCATCAATACCGGACTATTTGATTTTGATCAGGCCGCTGAAGCGCCAGGCTGGCTGCAAGAACTACGCGGTGAACATGTGCCTGAAACAGAAGAATATGGCATTTCGAGCTTTGTGTACCGCGCCCGCAAACCGTTTCACCCACAACGATTGTGGCAGTGGTTCAATCAAGAATGGCCTGGCGTTGTCCGCTCCAAAGGCCGCTACTGGATCGCCTCACGGCCAGAGTTCTGCGCCACCTGGTCGCAAGCCGGTGCCGTCACACGTACCGAGCTGGCAGGCATGTGGTGGAGCGCAACACCGCAAGAATACTGGCCACAAGATGAAGAAAGCCTGCAACATATCCACTCGCGCATACAGGCCCCTTATGGTGACCGCCAGCAAGAGCTGGTAATTATTGGCATGGGGATGGATAAAGCCGCTCTCTTTGCTGCCTTCGATGCCTGCCTACTGACAGAAGCAGAGCTGGCATCTGGCATGGATGCCTGGCGGCAACTCAGCGACCCGTTTCCGCAATGGTCAATGAATAGACAGGACGAGTCACCCGAGCTAGTCGCAGATGTTTCTTAATCGATATCAGCAAACTACGTAAAATCATGAGCTGTTTTTACGGATTGGCTTCAGGGTGGTTTTGAAACAGGTAGGTATAGTGTGAGTCATACAAGTACATCAACACGGTGTACTACCAAACAACCTAAAGGAGACTATCATGTGGACTAAACCAGCTGCGACTGAAATGCGTTTTGGCTTTGAAGTGACTATGTACGTCATGAACAAATAATCAGGATTCATCTCAAACTTTGAGATGTACCTGAACAAAAAACCGCCGAATTCCGGCGGTTTTTTATTGCCTAACAACAAGGCTCCCCTCTAAAACTGTGCCCACTCACCATCATCCGTGCCTGTACGTAATTTTCCTGAGCGCTGCATATTCACACTGACAGGTGCTTTACTGGCGCGCGCATGGATATGGCTCACGGTGGAACGTTTGTCGGCACTGCTTTCATGCCCCAGTCGAAAGGCACTTACGGCACGGACAAGGCTTTCAGCCTGATCAACCAACGACTCTGATGCCGCTGCCGCCTCTTCAACCAAGGCAGCGTTTTGCTGTGTGACCTCATCCATCGTCATGACGGCCTGATTCACTTGGTTAATACCAGTGCTTTGCTCAACAGAAGCAGCAGCAATTTCACTCATAATATCCGTCACCTGCTGTACCGAAGTAACCACCTCTTGAATCGTCTTTCCGGCCTCCTCTACCAATTGGCTGCCTTTTGCAGTTTGGGCGACAGAGTCATCAATCAGCACTTTAATCTCCTTGGCTGCCTCGGCAGAGCGTTGGGCCAAATGACGGACTTCGGCAGCCACTACAGAGAAGCCGCGACCCTGCTCGCCAGCACGGGCCGCTTCAACAGCCGCGTTCAGGGCCAGGATATTGGTCTGGAAAGCGATACTATCAATGACCGAAGTGATATCCTCAATCCTTTTCGCACTTTCATTCATGGCGCTCATGGTTGTCACAACCTCACCAACCACATCACCGCCTCTCACTGCGACTTCTGAAGCTGCAGTTGCCAGCTGACTGGCTTGTTTGGCATTGTCGGCATTCTGTTTAACCGTCGCGGCCAACTCTTCCATGCTGGCAGCCGTTTCCTCCAGGCTTGATGCCTGTTGCTCAGTGCGACTGGAAAGGTCATTGTTACCAACGGAAATTTCATCCGCAGCCGTATTAATCATCACCGTCGCTTCACGTACTTGCAAGATCACTTCGCTCATCTTGTCGATGATTGCATTCACACCTTCACACAAAGCAGCAATATCGCCTGTTTTGCCCTCGAGCGATACGCGGCGACTTAAATCGCCAGCCTTGGCGCTCTCAATAATCGCTTTAGTTTCTTGCACTGCGCGGGCCAATGCCTGGGCACTTTCATGCTGTTCGGTAATGTCTGTTGCATATTTCACGACTTTAAAGGGTTTGCCATTCATGTCCAGAATCGGGTTATAAATGGCCTGCATCCACATCACAGCACCGCCCTTACGGATGCGCTTCACTTGCCCAACTTGCGCCTCGCCGCGTCGTAAAGCCTCCCAAAACGCCTTGTAATCATGGCTAGAGCGATAAGCAGACTCCACAAACATGCTGTGATTTTTACCTAAAACTTCCTGTTCGGTGTAGCCGGATAATTGCAAAAACAAGTCGTTTGCCGAGGTGATAGTGCCATCAAGCTCAAACGCAATCACCCCTTGTGTTCTATGAATACCAGAGATTTGACCGGCATTGTCCGCCGCAATCAACTTGGATGCGGTGATATCCATGGTGTAATTGACAATCTTGTAGGGCTTGCCTTTTAAATCATAAATCGGGTTATAAGAGGCCTGTATCCAGACTTCTGCGCCATTTTTTGCAATGCGTTTATATTGCCCCATATCAGAGCCGCCATGCACGAGCTTGTTCCACAAAGATGCATACGCCTCGCTGCCGGCAAAAGCAGGTTCCAGCACCTTGCTCACATGCTGCCCGACCAGCTCATGCTCGGCATACCCCAGCATCTGCAGGTAAGTTTGATTGACCTTGAGCACGGTGCCATCCAGTCCCAGCTCAATCACGCCTTGTGATTTGCCTATGGCTGTAATTTGGCCTTCAAAATCGGCATTGCGGAGTTTTTGCGCCGTGATATCGGTGGCATACTGCACCACTTTATAGGGCTTGCCATCGGCATCTAAAATCGGGTTGTAGGTTGCATCCAGCCAGATTTCCTGACCCTGCTGACCTATGCGTAAACACTCACCAGCGATTGACTCACCGCGCGTTAACCGTTGCCAAAACGCCTGGTGATCGCCACTGCTGACAAATGCGGGCTCAACCAGTTGGCTATGCGGCATGCCGACCAGCGCATCACGTGTGTAGCCCAGCACAGACAAGAAAATATCATTGACGGCAAGGATATTGCCTTCCAGGTCAAACGCCATCGAACCGGTAGAACGGTTAATCGCCGCCAGTTGATTTTCAAACAATGCGGCTTGCTCGCGGGTTTCTATCGCCGATTCTTTTAGCGCGTTTTCGTTCACACTCAGCAAGGTCTGCATTTTCTTCAACGCTTGCAGCACCTCGCTGAGCTCATTGCTACCGCGTGCGTCAATATAAGTGCTGTAGTTGCCAGTCGTGATTTCTTTCACCGCATTCAGCGTTTGCGCCAGTGGCTGGGTAACAGAGCGTGCAATGATCATCGCCAAAGCGAGCAACACGGGTAAGGCCAGGCCCAATCCGGCAAAAGACGTGGCTAGCGATTGTGCGTGATTGGCCACATCCAGTCCGGTTTGCGCCGCCAGCAATGCAAAAGCCGTGGCCGCCAGGCCCACCAAGCGTTGCTTGACGGTAATCGCACCCAGCCTATTTTTTAATTTATTCACCCAGGACACGCTGACCACTTTTCCATCGACAATCGCCAGACCCTTGGCATTGCCTGCATTGAATAGTGCATAGGCGGCAGAAGCCTCTTCAATTTGCGCGCGCGTTGGTTTTCGGCGCGCCGATAAGTAGCCCACCACTTGGTTGTTTTCTGTCACTGGCGTCGCATTCGCCACCACCCAATAAAAGTCGCCATGCTTGGTGCGGTTTTTCACCAGCCCTGTCCATGGCTTACCGGCTTTCAAGCTGCGCCACATATCGGCAAAGGCGGCAGCGGGCATATCCGGGTGGCGTACAATATTGTGACTGCTACCAACCAGCTCAGCTTCGCTAAAGCCGCTGACTTGAATAAAATCCTTGTTGGCATAGGTAATCACGCCCTTGAGATCTGTTCTCGTCAACATAAACTGGGCATCATCAAACTGGACTTCTGTGGCAGTGACTGGCAAATTTAATTTCATCATCTATCGCTTTCTATCCCTGAGTCATTGAGACAATTTAATTTAATAATGGAGAGTCAATCCGCCCCTCATTGCACTCATGCCCATGGTTTTACATGTGCATGGCTTGCAATTAAAAGACTGCTTGAACCTCTGCTTCTCCCAGCTAGATAGCCGTCACGTTTGACACAAAATCACGCTGGCTGATATCCGTTTTTTCTGTTAGACATGTCAGAATTTGTCTTACAAAAAACATAACTTTTATTTTTAAATACAATAACTTAATTAATAAATTACATATTGAGGTAGATCAATAAATCTGCTGAATCATCGACCAAATTGACACTCAAGCCGTCTGGCTGATATTTATGGATGCAGGAACCTAATGCCATGACAGCTTACTAACCACGCATCATCGGCAATTAATCGTGACCAGCCAATATCAAGCCCGAAGGCATTTTGGCTTTATAATCGTGTCGAAATGTTGTTATGTCGTTTTTATGGAGTCTCGCATGCGTTTACAAGCCCTTTCTGTTCTACTCTTGATCGCCACACTGAGCCAGCCAGTGTTTGCTCGCAATATCAGTAATGAGCAAGCCGAAGCGGCTAAAGCACGGGATGCGGTGGGCGATGCCATGAGCAAGCTCAGTGACCTTGAGCAAAAAATTAAATCCCAGGAAGCCCTGGTTGCACAGGAACAAGCGAAGTTACAGCAATACCAAGCCGATAAAGTGCAGACAGAAAAAGACCTGGAAACCAAAAAGTCTATTTTTGAGCAAAAATCCAAAGTGCTGGATGACGCCTGGAAACAGCGCAACGACTATTAGTTTTAGCAGAGCACTCCCTCGCGGATAGCCACGCAGCGCTATCCGCATCCCCATCACCCCTTAGGTGTACATGCGCAGCACAAAGCCGTGCTGAGTTGATTTGGGTCAATACCAGGTTTGGCGAGCAAACCTACAATGACCCTAAATTCAATGCACCTAATGGAGTGATCACAATGAAAAAAACCGCAATCAGTTTTATGTTGGCCGCCTTGTTGCCTGCCACCAACGCCTATGCCGAACAAGGTGACTGGGTAGTTCGCCTGCGTGCAACCAATGTCAGCCCCAATGAAAGCAGCCGCCTGGGCAGTACGGTGAACAAAGCGGTAGGCGCCAATGTGATGACGCCTAGTGCTGACCTGAAAGTCGACAGCAACACCATCCCTGAATTGGATATTAGTTACTACTGGACCAAAAACATTGCAACCGAGCTGATTCTGGCGCTGGGTAGCAAACATGATGTCAAAATCAGCGGTGACAGCGCGGGTGTGGTTGGTAACCAGCATTTGGGTAGTATTGATGCATTGCCACCGACACTCACCGTGCAATGGCACTTTAATCCAGACCAGACCATAGACCCGTATGTAGGCGCAGGCTTGAACGCAACGTTTATGCTGGACCGTAACCTGCGTTTTACTTCTGGTGCGACTGCAGGCGAGAAAATCAAAATTGACCGCAGCAGCTTTGGCCCTGCCCTGCAAGCGGGTGTAGATATCAACCTGAAAGATGGCTGGTTATTGAACGCGGATGTGAAATACGTCTGGATGGATACCGACGTCGAAATGAAGAGTGCAACCACTGGCAACCGCTGGGCAAAAATCGACTCTCTGGACATTAACCCTTGGGTAATCAGCTTAGGGGTCGGCAAACGTTTCTAAACTGGATATTTTAAAGTCTCTTCCCTGGGGCATTAATGCGCTCCATTCACCTCTGACGCCACCCCAGTGTCAGAGGTTTTTTTATATGCGGAGAGACTTATTTACTGAAAGTTGAAGCGCGCAGAAAGACTGGTCAAATTGAGTTGTTCCAGCAACTGTTGTCCGCGCTCGCGTGCACTGCGTTTGCGCTGGCCGGTATATTTGGCAATGATGAGCTCGTTTTTCATTGAGTGTTCCCAGCCTACCAGCTCGGTCACCGTCACCTGGTAGCCGTGCGCTTCCAGCTCCAGACAACGCAACACATTGGTGACCTGGCTGCCAAACTCACGCGTATGGATAGGATGCCGCCACAATTCACTGAGAAAAGTCTGGGCCAGCGTTTCAGCCTTGTGCTGACGCATGACCTCGGCCACTTCTGCCTGGCAGCAAGGCACCAGCACCATAAATTGCGCCTGCTTTTGCAAACCGAACTGGATCGCATCATCTGTCGCCGTATTACAGGCATGCAAGGCCGTGACAATATCTACGGTTTCAGGCAGTTGCTGCGACTGCATAGCCTCGGCCACGGTTAAATGCTCAAACTGCATACGGTCAAAGCCGCACTCTTGCGCCAGTTGGCGTGATTTATCTATCAACTCACCGCGGCTTTCAATACCAATCACCTGTCCGCCAGCGTGCTGCTTGAGTAACAGGTCGTAAAGAATAAATCCCAGATAAGACTTGCCTGCCCCATGGTCAACCAGCACCGGCTGCGACTGTTTATCCATCACTGTCTGCATCAGGGGCTCGATAAAATTAACCAGGTGGTAGACCTGCTTGAGTTTACGGCGGCTATCCTGATTGAGTTTGCCATCGCGCGTCAGAATATGGAGCGCCTGCAATAACGGCAGGGATTGGCCGGGTTTGACCTCGGGAGGCAATTGAGTTTTGACCATGCGTCATGCTGCTTTAAAATATAAGCTGTAAGTTTAACAGCAATGGCTGCTGTTGCCATGACTGCCAACATTCGGGAACTCTCGGCATGGTTCAGGAATCATGACTATAAGCAGTCGATAGACAATAGCCATCAAGCCGGTTATCACTGCTGCAGCGACGCACATGCGCGCTGTTTCAATTCGCTGCTTTCAGCGCTGTTGTTCAATCGTATCAGGGAGTATGTATGTCACATGATTCTGCCAGCATGGCTTTTTTTAATTTACGCAGAAAAATAAAGCCTGCTTTTTCACTGCTGGCGATTTATTCACTGTTCACCAACGCAGCCTTTGCTGATACGGTATGGCTAAAAAACGGTGACAAAATAACCGGTACCATAGGCGTCAAAGTCTCTAACAAGCTCACGGTCAAAACCAGTTACGCAGATGAAGTGAAAATCAACTGGAATGACATTCACAGCATAGATGCTGACAAACCGATGTTGATGCAACTGATGGATGGCAGCATCGTCAATGGCCGACTGGTGCATTCAGACGAAGGCCAAGTCATCCTCGATGAAGAAACCAGCACGCCGCTGGTCGATACCGAGCTCGACGAAATACATTACATCAACCCGACGCGCGACCTGATCGGTGAAGGCTATGTCTGGACCGGCAACCTGAGCCTGGGCGGCGCGTTTAACAATGGCAACAGTACCAATCGCAACATGCAATTTAACGGCGAGTCAGTGTTACGCGGCCTGGATAATCGTTATACGGTACAAGGCTATTACTACTGGGCCGAGGATAACGACCAGCAAACACAAAACAACGCGCGTGTGCGCGGCCAGTATGACCACTTTTTCACAAAAAAGTGGTTTAGCTACCTCAACACCATTCAGGAAAAAGACCGTTTCAGGGATATCAAGCTACGCAGTACCTACGGTGTGGGTACGGGTTACCAGATTTTTGAAGGTGAAAAGCTTAACCTGTCGGTGGAAGGCGGTGTGTCACTGATTAAACAGGATTATTACGAAGAGAGCGACGACAGCCATGCCGCATTGCGTTGGGCGGTGAACTATAACCAATACCTGTTTGACTCCTTTGTACAGGCATTCCATCGCCACGAAGTGTTATACACGCCTAGAAATCCCTCACAAATCCTGGTTTACAGCTCAACCGGCCTGCGCTTCCCGTTTATTTTTGGCTTGAGCGCATCGACGCAGCTTGACTACAACTATGACAGCCGCCCGGTCGATGATCGTGTAAAAGGCGATACGCGTGCACTGTTTACGCTGGGTTATAGCTGGAAATAGCAAGGAGATCGCTGCCACCTGTAAGGAGTGGCTGCTTAAATGTTAAAATAAGCGCTTCATTGTTTTAACTGTCTTTGAATCTCTTTTGTAGAGCATCATGGCATAAAACAATGCGGGGTACGGCAAGGGACATTGATACCGTATTTTTTGAGTTGAAGATGGAGCAAAAATATGGCGATACAATGGTTTCCGGGACACATGACTTCTGCCCGCAAAAAGGCAGAGGAAACACTGGAGCATATCGACGTCGTGATTGAAGTGCTGGACGCACGCGTACCAGCCGCCAGCCACAACCCCATGATTGAGGAAATGCGCAACTTTCGCCAGCGCCCTAACCTCAAAATCCTCAACAAAGCCGACCTGGCTGACCCGCAAGTCACCCAAGCCTGGCTGAATTACTTTAATAAACAACCCAATACCAAGGCGGTCGCGCTGTCGTGTAAAAAGCCTGGCGATGCAAAAAAGATCCCGGGCTTGTGCCGCCAACTAGCGTCACATCGTGGCACGCCGTTAAAACCGTTGCGCATGATGATCATGGGCATTCCCAACGTCGGCAAATCCACCCTGATGAACGCCCTGCTTAACCGCCGCGCGGCCAAAGTAGGTGATGAACCGGCTGTGACCAAAAGCCAGCAGCGCTTTGATTTAAATGATAGCCAGAACATCACCGACACGCCGGGCATGATGTGGCCAAAAATCGAGCATGAATCTGACGGTTACTTGCTGGCGGCCAGCCACGCCATTGGCCGTAACGCCGTGATTGATGAAGATGTGGCCGAGTTTCTGGGCAACCTGCTATTAAAACAGTACCCGGCGTTGATGAATACGCGCTACAAACTGGACGTGATGAAACTGGATGTTGCCACCATGGATGGCATAGACCTGTTGCAAGCCATTGCCAAGCGCCGCACTTACAAGCGTAATGATGGTGAGTGGGATATGGAACGCACCGCCATGGCCTTGCTGACCGACTACCGCAGTGGTGCCATTGGCCGCGTCAGCCTGGAATCGCCACAAAGCCGGGCTGAGATGCTGGCGCTAGCCGCAGAACAGGCTGCGGCGGCGAAAAAAGCAAAAGAAGACCAGGCTACGCCTGAGCCAGATAGCGTATAACCGTTTACGAAAACACTTAGGCAATCAGACTGGCATGCCGCTTGGCAGGCTTACCTGCCTCGGGTGGTTGATTAAGTAGCTGATCAATATTGCTGGCAATGCGGTTACGGCCATTCTGCTTGGCTTTGTAAAGATTCTGGTCCGCCCCCGCAAACAGGCCTTCCAGGCCATAACCGACGGTTTCGGAACTGACAGAGCCAACACTGACCGTACACTTGATGGCCTGTGTATCACTGCTCATGCTTTCCACGCCCGCAATACTCACCGGTGTCACCTCAATAATACGGCGGATACGCTCCGCCAAGATCATTGCCTCATGTTCGCCGGTGTTCGGCATTAAAATACAAAACTCTTCACCGCCATAGCGGCCGATCACATCGCCACCACGCAAAGCGGCACGTATGGTGCCTGCGCACGCTTTTAACACCACATCCCCCACCAGGTGCCCATACACGTCATTGACCTTTTTAAAGTAATCCAGGTCGACAATCAGCATCCCCATCGGCAGGCGGATACGCTGCGACACCGCCTGCATACGCGTGGCGGCTTCTTGCAGGCCGCGACGGTTCAAGACGCCAGTGAGGCCATCCAGCGTGGCGATGGCTTGCAGTCCGGCCTGCGCACGCACATGCATCACCAGCAGCAACAAACTGGTGACGATTGTCATCACCAGCAAGGTAGCACTCATCATATAAGCATGGATGCCCCACTGTGAAAACGACTGCAAACTCTCCTGCTCACTCAAGATCACCTTCACCGCTAAAAAAGCCAGCATCAAGCTGACCAGCGCAAACAGGCTGCAACATAGCCAGAATACGTGCGCGACAAAGTCTTTGCCATGGCCGACCAGGCTGCGGCTACCGTAGCCAAACACCCACATCAACACCAACAGGTTGCTGAGCAATACCCACCGGCTTGGCGCATGCATATTCAGCATCACCGCATTACACGCCAGCAAGGTGGTCACCACCAGCAAGGCCCAATAACGATACACCCGGTAGCCCCTGAACAAGCGGATACCGTTCACAAACAGGCTGATGCCAAGCGCAATAATGGTGACTGAAGCGGCCACGTAAACGCTTTGCGGGCCGAGTATCAAAGAGGTTTGCGACAGAAAGTAAACACAGAGCCCGGCGCCCAAGACCAACAGGCCGCGTACCCAATGCATAATCAGGCTGCGTTGCTGATGGGCGCCAAAGATCAACAAGACCAGAACCAGCGTAAAGGTAAGTCCAATTGATGATAGAATGACACTGTTGAGATCAAACACAGGGGCGGACAAAGTTTGTTTACCTGAAAAACATAATACTATGGTTGAGCGACTATACCCATATAAATGAAGGGGTTAAATAGTCCATACAGGCTAATTCCTACTCCGCTTTTGTTGTTTAGCACAAACCCCTGAAGTCCCATGCAGCATCTACTAAATCCCCCACAGCGCGAAGCAATTCACTACCTTGACGGCCCTCTATTAGTGTTAGCCGGTGCCGGTAGTGGTAAAACACGTGTCATCACGCAAAAAATTGCCTACCTGATTAACCAGGCGGGCTATAAAGGCACCCAGATTGCCGCCATCACCTTTACCAACAAGGCTGCGCGCGAAATGCAGGAGCGCGTCACGCCGCTGCTGGAAGGCAAAAGCGGCAAAGGCCTGACCGTGACCACGTTTCACTCGCTGGGCCTGCAGATCCTGCGCCAGGAAGCGGCACTACTGGGCTACAAGCCACAATTCTCGATTCTAGATGCGTCAGACAGCTTTAAAATCCTGAGCGACATTCTCGCCACGACAGACAAGCAATTGCTGCGCAAAACCCAATGGCAGATTTCCAGCTGGAAAAACGCGTTTGTCAGCCCTGACCAGGCAAAAGCGCTGGCGGATGAAGAAATGGCGCATGCCGCAGCCCGTGTTTACCAGCTTTACCAGCAAACCCTGCGTGCCTACCAGGCAGTGGACTTTGACGACCTGATCAAGGTCCCGGTTGAACTCTTTGACCAGCACAGCGAGATGCTGGATAAATGGCAACGTAAACTGCACTACCTGCTGATTGACGAATACCAGGACACCAACGCCTGCCAGTACAAGCTAATTAAGCAGCTCACCGGCCTGCGCGGTCAATTTACTGCTGTAGGCGATGATGACCAGGCGATTTACGGCTGGCGTGGCGCCGACGTAGAAAACTTGCGTCAGCTCACCACAGACTTTTCAAAACTCAAAGTGATTAAACTGGAGCAAAACTACCGCTCCACCGTGCGTATTTTGCGCGCAGCCAACCAGGTGATTGCCAACAACCCAAAATTGTTTGAGAAAAAACTGTGGAGCGAACTTGGCACCGGCGAGCTATTACATGTCACCGCCACACAAAGCGAAGAACACGAAGCCGAAACCGTGGTCATGAAATTGCAGGCGCACAAATTCGAGCATCGCACCACCTACAAAGATTATGCGATTCTCTACCGCAGCAACCACCAGGCGCGCATCATCGAAAAATTTTTGCGCAACCACAAAATCCCCTACACGATTTCTGGCGGCTCCTCGTTTTTTGATAAAGCCGAAATTAAAGACATCATCAGCTACCTGCGCCTGGTCGCCAATGAAGATGACGATCCTGCGTTCATCCGTGCTGCAACCACGCCCAAAAAAGGCATAGGTAATACCACGCTGGAGCGTCTGGGTGAATACGCCAGCGCGCATAAAATGTCGCTATTTGCTGCCGCCTTTGAAGGTGGTTTTCAACACGACGTCGGTGCTAAACAGCTCGAAGACCTGCTCACCTTCTGCCGCTACATCCAGACGCTACAAGGCCGCGCCGTCAAAGACCCTGCCAACGAAGTGCTCAACGACCTGCTAACCGCCATTCAGTACGAAACCTATTTGTATGACGGCGAAGAAGCGCGCGCGGCTGAAACACGCTGGGGCAACGTCATCGAATTTGTCTCCTGGCTCAGCAAAAAAGGCGAAGGCTCCACAGAATACGGCAATGAGTCCGAAGGCAAAAACCTGCTCGAACTCACACAAATGGTTTCGCTCATCACCATGCTCGAAGGCCGCGAAGACAGCGAACCCGATGCAGTCAAACTCTCCACCCTGCACGCCTCCAAAGGCCTGGAATACGGCCACGTGTTTTTAATCGGCTGTGAAGAAGGCATTTTGCCGCACACAAACTCCATCGATGCGGACCAGATTGAAGAAGAGCGTCGCCTGATGTACGTAGGCATCACGCGCGCGCAAAAATCACTCAATATCACCTGGTGTAAAAAACGCAAACGCGCTGGCGAAATGCAAGCCTGTGAACCCAGCCGCTTTATCGCCGAACTGCCCAAAGACGACGTCAAACACTTCGGCAACCCGTTTAACGGGCCAGACCAGGTACTAAGTAAAGATTATGGGAAGAGCAAGATGGCAAATATCAAAGCGATGCTGGCTAGCAAAACAACATAAGACTTAAAACTCTCCAAACGTAAGCTCAATATTGCTCATGTTATAATCCAAACACTTTTTAACTCAGCAGTTCAAACTATGTCACAAAAAGTCGCTTTAATTACCGGCATCACTGGTCAAGACGGTGCCTACCTCGCTGAACTATTGCTTGGCAAAGACTATATTGTGCATGGGGTTAAGCGTAGATCTTCGTTGTTTAACACAGACAGAATCGATCACCTATATCAAGATCCGCATATTGAGCATCACAATTTCATCCTGCACTACGGCGATCTGACAGACTCTACTAATCTGATTAGAATCATTCAACAGGTTCAGCCAGATGAAATCTACAACCTGGCTGCCATGAGTCACGTTGCCGTTAGTTTTGAAACACCAGAATACACTGCAAATGCAGACGGAATTGGCACACTGCGTATTCTCGAGGCTATTCGTATTTTAGGCCTGGAGAAAAAAACACGCTTTTACCAAGCCTCAACTTCTGAGTTGTACGGCTTGGTTCAAGAAACACCACAAAAAGAGACCACCCCATTTTATCCACGTAGTCCTTATGCCGTGGCAAAAATGTACGCCTACTGGATTACAGTCAACTACCGCGAAGCCTATGGTATTTACGCTTGCAACGGCATTCTGTTTAACCACGAAAGCCCTATCCGCGGCGAAACATTTGTCACCCGTAAAATCACGCGTGCGCTGGCGAGGATTAAACTTAATCTGCAAGACTGTCTATATCTAGGCAATCTGGACTCCTTACGCGACTGGGGCCATGCCAAAGACTATGTTGAAATGCAGTGGCTGATGTTACAGCAAGAGCAAGCTGAAGACTTTGTAATCGCCACCGGCAAACAATACAGTGTGCGTGACTTTGTAAATGCCGCAGCACAGGAACTAGGCATCACCGTCACTTGGCAAGGCAACGGTATAGAAGAAAAAGGTTACTGGGGTGACAAATGTATTGTGCAAGTCGACCCGCGCTATTTCAGGCCCACTGAGGTAGATACCCTATTGGGTGACCCCACTAAAGCTAAAGAAAAACTGGGCTGGGTGCCAAAAACCAGCTTTGAAGACTTGGTTTCTGAAATGGTCCGCGAAGATTACAAATCCGCGCAGCGAGATGAACTCATCAAGCAGCACGGCTATCAAGCCATGGATTATCACGAGTAACCTATGGAAAAGAATGCAAAAATCTACGTTGCTGGTCATCGAGGCCTTGTTGGTTCAGCAATCGTTAAAGCGTTGTTAGGACAAGGCTACACCAATCTAGTGATGCGCACCCATGCGGAACTTGACCTGACCTCACAGCAAGCAGTCATTGCGTTTTTTGCCCAAGAAAAGCCTGAATACGTATTTTTAGCTGCAGCAAAGGTTGGCGGCATTCACGCCAACAACACCTTTCCAGCTGAGTTTATCCATGAAAACCTGGCTATTCAGGCCAACGTCATACACCAGTCATATGTAAATGGCGTGAAGCGCCTTCTGTTTCTAGGCTCTAGCTGTATTTACCCCAAAGATGCACCACAACCAATTAAAGAAGAGCACTTGCTTACCGGCCCTCTGGAGCCAACAAACCGTCCATATGCATTAGCCAAAATTGCAGGCATAGAGATGTGCTGGAGTTATAACCGCCAATATGGCACACATTTTTTGGCTGCCATGCCAACTAATCTTTATGGCCCTGGCGATAACTACCACCCAGAAAACAGTCATGTGATTCCAGCATTGATTCGAAGGTTTCATGAAGCAAAAGTAAATAGTCAAGCCGAGGTTGTGATTTGGGGAACAG
Organism: Methylophilus sp. 'Pure River'; assembly: GCF_046765995.1. Lineage (NCBI taxonomy): Bacteria > Pseudomonadati > Pseudomonadota > Betaproteobacteria > Nitrosomonadales > Methylophilaceae > Methylophilus > Methylophilus sp. 'Pure River'. Next base: position 73,407 of record NZ_JBKOUE010000008.1, read on the forward strand.
GCACCCCCAAGCGTGAATTTTTATATAGCGAAGATATGGCTGAAGCATGCACGCACATTTTAGGCTTAGCGGATCGCGACTTTGCAAGTCTCATAGCCGCTGACAGAAATGATGGCATTCCTCCCATTTTGAATATCGGCTATAACGAAGACATTTCAATCGCTGAATTAGCCGAAACCATTAAAGAAGTAACAGCATACGAAGGAAAAATTGTGTTTGATACCAGCAAACCAGACGGCACAATGCGCAAACTAATGGACTCCAGCAGAATTAACCACATGGGATGGACAGCTAAAACTGAACTAAAAACTGGCTTAAAGGCTGCTTACACTGACTTTATGAACTCAAACGTCGCCTCATAACGTAATTTAATGCGCTATAGACCTTAAGCGCCGGACTCTTTCACAGAAGCACGAACAGCTAGCCATACTCAGGCAGGAACCAGCTCAATGCAAAACAATGAAATATTACACATTTGCAGGCTAGATAAATTTATCCCGCCGTTCATCGACCTAGTTAAAGAAAACTTTTCATTCACAAAACATGCTTTTTTACTGTTTGGAAATCTGCAAACCTTTCCAACCAAGTTAGATAAAAACGTCATTCATATCAATCACGCCTATCAAATATTTGAGCTGATTTTGAAAATGAATACATCAAAAAAAATCATCTTACACAGCCTGTTTAATCCGATTGTTGTATTGCTTCTCTTTTTGCAACCCTGGTTGCTAAAAAAGTGCTACTGGATTATGTGGGGAGGCGATTTATATTATTACGAATTTAGAAACCTATCCTTAAAAACAAATGTTTATGAAAATATAAGGCGTTTTGTAATTAAGAGAATCGGACACTTTGTTACCTATTTCGAAGAAGAGTATGAGTTGGCTCAAAAATGGTATGACGCTACTGGGGTCCACCACGCATGCTTTACATACCCCAGCAACATCTTTAACAAAACTGAGTTATACCAAGGCACCAAGAACTCAATTAACATTCAAGTTGGAAACTCGGCAACACCAACAAATCAACATATGAGCGTGCTTAAAAAATTAGCACCATACAAAGACGAGAACATCAAAATATTTCTGCCATTGTCTTATGGCGACATGGAGTATGCGCAGCAAGTTATCAAGTTTGGCCGTAGTGTATTCGGTGGAAAAATTATTCCTCTTGAACAATTTATGTCACTCAATGAATACCAGAAGTTTTTATCAGATATTGACATTGCGATATTTAACAATAATAGACAGCAAGCAGTAGGGAATATTATTACCCTTCTTGGATTTGGCAAAAAAGTGTTTATGAGATCCGATGTTTCGTCTTGGAAATCCCTTATTAAAATAGGGCTAAAAATTTTTGATATAGATAATCTTGAAATTACCAAACTAGATCCAGATGATGCCAATCATAACAAAACCAAAATATCAGCCTGTTTTTCAAAAACTAATTTGATCAAGCAACTTGAAAGTATTTTCATCTAATTTTTTAGATGAAAAACATACAGTTAGAAACATTTGGACTTTAAATGAAACGCATCATGATTATTGCTGGTGGAGAGTGGCAGATTCCAGTCATTCGCAAAGCCAAACAATTAGGCTTATTTGTAATAAACACTAACTTATACCCCCAATCTTTAGGTTTCAACGATGCTGATGTTGGATTAGTTGCAGACGTTTTAGATAAAGACCAAAACCTAGCCTATGCAAAAGAATGGAACGTAGATGCAGTAATCACAGATCAAAGTGATATTGCTGTCCCCACTGTTGCATATGTTGCAGAACATATGCAATTAAAAGGCGTCGGTACAGCAGTCGCAGATCTATTTACAAACAAATCCTTGATGAGAAGTTTTTGTGTGAAACATGACTTTCCATCACCACATTTCAAATTGTGTAATGAGTTGAAAGATGCAATTGCGTTTTTAAACGAATGCAATTTTCCATTAGTTGTAAAACCACCTGCTAATCAATCAAGTAGAGGGGTTTTAAAAGTTACTAATATGCATGAATTAGAGCATGCTTATACATCAGCTATGCATCACAGCAAAGATGAAACAGTACTTATTGAGGAGTTTATTGGTGGGGTTGAACTGACTGTTGATGGTGTACAGTTGAATACTGGCGAACATTACAGCTTGGCAACATCGACCAAAACTCATTATGCTCACAATGAAATGATTGCAAACCAATTATGGTTTAGCCAGCAACATCCAGAGATTGATTTCGATGCTCTTCACGATCAACACAATCAGATGGTAAAACTAATGGGCCTACCTTTTGGATTAACGCATGCTGAATATAAATATCATGCAGGTAAGTTTTACCTAGTTGAGATCGCAGCTCGTGGTGGAGGTACAAAAATATCTTCTGACATTGTGCCTTTAATGAGTGGCATAGATAGCAATAATTTGTTGATACGAATGGCTTTGGGTGAAAGGATTAATGAAATTCATCCAGAGGCTCGCAAAATAACTTCCGTTTTAGATTTTTTTGAATTCAGCCCAGGAAAAGTCAAAACAATTCAAGGGATTGAGCAAGCTAGTGCACTCTCTGGCGTTATTAGCATCGGATTAAATATTGAAGAAGGCGACATTATTGAAGAGGTGTCAGATGATCGCTCCAGGCATGGCTATATTATTGCATACGCAGAAAATACCGAGTCTTTAAAAAGCTTGCTACGTAAAATACATCAGACAGTGCAGATTACTTATGAATGAAATAGCGATTTTTGACAGCCTAACCCACCCAATGCCTAACAGTGCGTGGATCAACTCACAGTTCGATCAGCAAAACTCTATCCAGAAGCTCACCGCGAGCATGAAGGTGCACAATATACAATGGGCTCTCGCCGTTGGTATGGGAAGTGAAATAGGTGGCTACCATGAAAAAACGTATGCTTCATTCGTACGCGACCACTCAGAAAATCTTTTCCCAATCGCTTTTTTGAATTTTGATGTTTTGAATACAGGCACAACGGTTATAGCGTATTTAGCGAGTTTAAAAAAACTGGGTTATGTTGGAATCAAAATACACCCAAGAATATCAAGCATTACTTACTCGAACAAATTTCTGATCAGTATCATCAAAGAAGCGAATCAACTTGGACTAGTAGTTTTACTGTGCACATACTTCTGGAGTAGAGATAAGAAAATGTGTGCCAACAATCCAGAACAACTGCTTGAGCTCTTGTGTGAGGTCCCTGAAGAAAAGATAGTCCTTCTTCACGGTGGCGCAGTAAGACTGCTAGAAGTGGCTGAAATTGCAAGGCAATTTCATGGCGTGCTGTTAGACCTTTCATTTACGTTGTGCAAATATGAAGGCAGCTCTATTGATCTGGATATTCGGTATCTCTTCGAAAAATTTGATCGGCGAATATGCATTGGCTCAGACAGCCCTGAATTCGATCTTTCTAAGTTGAGGCAACGGTTTAATCAATTAACTGAAGGATTGGATATTGTGAAGAAAAAAAATATTGGATTCCAAAACTTACAGGCTTATGTCGGAGCTGACCTATGAGTATCTCTATGCCTTTATCCGATAAGCAAGAAACTATCGAACGATACTCTTCAAGATACCAAAAGTTTGGCTATTCCCCTAAGTCCTTAGGTTGGGACAAAGGTAAGCAGGATGTGCGCTTTGAGATACTGACATCACAGTATGACTTTTCCGAAAAATCTATACTTGATATTGGCTGTGGATTTGGTGATTTAAATAAAACGCTCAATGAAAAATATGCAAATAATTACTCTTACCTTGGAGTAGACCTTGTACCGGATTTAGTTAACGAAGCCCGTAAACAGTATGTGGGTGACAAGATTAACTTCAGAACAGGAGATTTCTTAGATATATCGTTTGAAAATACATTCGATTTTGTGATTGCCTCCGGGATTTTTAATCACCGCCTCAACAATGCAAATAATTACGACTTAATTGAAGCTGCGATTATCAAAGCATTATCATTATCTAACGATGGGCTAGCTTTTGATTTTCTTTCGGATAAAGTTGACTATCAGTTGGAACACACATTCCATAGTTCTCCAGAGAAAATACTGTCTATCGCATATAAATACTCCAGAAACATTGTGATACGTAATGATTATATGCCCTTCGAGTTTGCCTTATTTATTTTCAAAGATGACTCTTTCTCGACGGAAGATACCCTCTTTAATCAATTTAAAAAGCAAATGAACAAGTAAATTTATCTATTAGAAATTTATTGGGGAAAAAAGTGAGTTATAGAAGTAAAATCATTGATTTTTGTACTGAAAATCGCGTTTCAACAACAGAAGTTGCTGACGCATTGGGAAAGTCAGGTGTACTGCCAAAAGTAACTGCGCTAAACCCTAATCAGTACAGAGTGGGTCCCGTCAGAGCGATATTTACTGCGCACAACTCGAACTATGCAGTGCATGAGCAAATACGAGAAGTAAAAAAGGGCGAAGTTGTTATCATCTTCGCACATGCATGTGAGGACAGGGCCATTATCGGAGATCTGGTATCTAAATACATCTTATTGTACAAGGGCGCTGCGGCTCTTGTCGTACAAGGGTTAGTACGAGACGCTGCAACCTTAAAGCGTCAAAATTATTCCGTTTGGGCAGAAGGCGTTTCTCCACTGGGCTGCTTTAATGATCCGGCCAAACCGTATCCCGAAGACCTGGAAAAGCAAATGCGCTCTACCTATGAAGGTGGAATTGCAATATGTGATGATGGTGGAGTGACTGTTATACCAGCCGACAGATTGAATGAAGAAATGCTGACCCAGTTAAAACTGATCGAAATGCAAGAGGATATATGGTTCTTTTGTCTTGACACATTAAAATGGGATACAAAAAAAATAGTATGCGATAAGGCATATCTAACCGAGCAAAGTTTGCTATCAAGCACCCATATCGAACAGTTAAGCGAATTATCAAAAGCGCTAGATCTTGGAAAAACTAGTGAATAACAGTTTTTCTGATCATTTTGCGCTATAACGTCATAGTGCCCATATAGTCAGAGCAAAAATACCTATTCATTTAGTAAAAGAAAAGAATCCCAAAGCATGATTCCATTTAATCGACCACCATACACAGGCAATGAAGAACAGCACGTATTGAATGCTATGCGCAGTGAAAAAATTTCTGGCGATGGCAAATACGGATTACTCTGTCAGCAGTGGTTTGAAGAAAAACTGAATTGTAACAAGGCATTACTAACCCCTTCGTGCACACAGGCTCTCGAAATTGCTGCAATTTTAATAGATATACAACCCGGTGATGAAGTTATCATGCCTAGCTACACGTTTGTCAGCACGGCAAATGCATTCGTTATGCGTGGTGCTAAAATCGTCTTCGTTGATATTAGGCCAGATACGCTAAACATTGACGAACGACTGATTGAAGCTGCAATCACCTCGAAAACCAAAGCAATTGTGCCAGTGCATTATGCGGGTGTTGGCTGCGACATGGATGTGATCATGGACATCGCTAATCGACACCATCTTTATGTTGTTGAAGATGCTGCCCAAGGCATGATGTCGACCTACAAAGGTAAACAACTGGGCTCTATTGGTCATTTGGCAGCGTTCAGCTTTCATGAAACTAAAAACCTCACCAGCGGCGGCGAAGGTGGGTTACTCATTATTAACGACCCACAATTTGTTGCGCGTGCAGAGATTATTCGCGAAAAAGGTACCAACCGTAGCCAGTTTTTCCGTGGCATGGTCGATAAATATACCTGGGTAGATATTGGTAGTAGCTATTTACCGAGTGAGATACAAGCGGCCTACCTTTGGGCACAATTAGAGCTAGCAGATCAAATTACTGAGAACAGATTGGCAAGTTGGAATAGTTACTACGAACAACTAAGCAATTTAGCAACACAGGAAAAGTTCGAACTTCCGATCATTCCTGAAAATTGCCAACATAACGGGCATATGTTTTATCTTAAAACTAAAGATCTGTTACAGCGCACCGAATTGCTGTCACATCTGAAAGCCGAAGGGGTTTATGCTGTTTTCCACTACGTGCCGCTGCACAACGCGCCAGCAGGAAAAGAGTTTTCCCGATTTAATGGTGCAGATCTGTTCACAACCACAGAGAGTGAGCGGCTGATCAGATTACCCATGTGGTTCAATCTTGACCAAGACTCGTTGAACCATGTAGTGAAAAGTGTTTTGAGTTTTTATGAAAAAAATTAGCGGCCAGCACTCTAATCGCCGCCTTTACAACTGGTTGGCTTATGACATCGGTGATCGCTTTCTCAAAAAGCATTCCGACAAATATAAAGGGCAACTTTACGACCTGGGCTGTGGCGAAGCACCTCATAAGGAGTTTTTTCTTAGTTATGCCGAGAGTTACATAGGCGTCGACTGGACTGGGAGCTACCATAACACGCATGCGGATATTAGCGCCGACCTCAATCTTGAACTTCCTATCTACTCAGAGGTTGCCGATACTGTGATCTCTATGTCAGTCATGGAACACTTGCGTGAACCTCAAATAATGCTTAACGAAGCAAGAAGGATTTTAAAACCTGGTGGAAACATCGTGATGCAAGTGCCATGGCAGTGGTGGTTACATGAGGTGCCATACGACTTCTTTAGATACACGCCCTACGGCCTTAAATATATGTTGGAAAAAGCAGGCTTTACTGATGTTGCGGTTGAGCCGCAATCGGGTTTTTTTAGCATGTGGTTTTTAAAGTTTAACTACTTTAGCTTGCGACTATTGCGTGGCCCCCGCTTGGTTAAAGCAATACTTGCAGTTGCACTTCTGCCTTTTTGGTCTTTAGGGCAATTAATTGCCCCCTACCTGGACAAATTAGACTCAAATTGGAGTGCCGAAACCATAGGTTACTTTGTAACAGCCAAAAAACCATTGGCCAAATGACCCTCAAAAAACAAGCATTTTCTGCTATTCGGTGGACATCGTTTTCTTTGTTTACGAGGGCTTTTTTGCAATTTGCTCAGATTGCCATTTTAGCCAGAATATTAACGCCTGCGGACTTTGGCCTTGCTGCTATCGTGACGTCCATCATGGCTTTCTTGCAGATTTTCGCAGATGCCGGCATAAGCAATGCAATTATTCACCACCAGAACATTTCTAACGATCAACAATCAAGCCTGTATTGGCTCAATGTTTGTGCCACATCGGTGTTAGCGATTGTGCTCGTGCTATTTAGCGGGCTGCTGGCAACATGGTATGAACAGCCAAATCTGGATAACTTAATTATATTGGCTGCGCTGGCAATGATAGCAAGCTCTATTGGTCTACAGCTACGCTTAAAAGCACAGAAAAGCCTCAATTTTTCGCCTCTGGCCAGAGTGGATGTATCAGCGGCGCTTTTAGGCTTTATATCTGCCATCGCCTCCGCATTTGTTGGGTTTGGCGTTTATTCTTTACTTATTGGTGCATTAATCACCTCAGTATTAAGTAGCTTGTTGTCATGGATCTATTTATCAGATGGCTGGAGACCACTAATAAGACTAAAGCTGAGCGAAATTCGTGAATTCTTGCAATTTGGCGGCTACATGATGGCTAACAATCTAGCTAACTCATTCAACTCACAAATTGATGTTTTGCTAGGGGGCAAAATGATGTCAGCGCAGGCAATTGGCCAATATAGCATCGCCAAAAGTCTTAACTTGAATATTGCCATGATTGTTAACCCGATTGTGACGCAAGTGGGCCTCCCTGTAATGGCGCAAACGCAAAATGACCCCGCTCTGCTAAAACGCATCTATTTACAGACGATGCTCATGACGGCATCGATCAATTTTCCTATATACATCTTTCTGATCTTTTTTGCCCCCGAAGTTGTCGCTTTGTATTTAGGCGAGAGTTGGGCTTCGACCATCCCGTTAATGCAAATATTTGCAGCATGGGCATTACTCAGATCTACGGGTAATCCAGTCGGGAGCTTACTGATGGCTAAAGGCCGAGCAGACCTCAGTTTTAAATGGAACCTGATATGGCTGTTTATCACCCCACCTGCGATTTGGTTAGGCAGTCACTATGGTGCAACAGGTATGGCAACGTCCATGGTGCTTCTGGGATTGATAGGTTATTGGCCCAATTGGTTTTTTTTAGTTAGACCGCTCTCGGGTATCACTTTTATAGAATACTCCTTCCTTTTACTGAAACCTCTGCTAACGTCAGTATGTGCTGTAGTGATTAGTTATTTGGGCGTTATGCTTATCACTGCTTCACTTTTGAGGATAATATTCAGTTTATTAATTTTCTCTACTTCTTACCTAATTCTAAGTTTTTACTTTAATCAACAATGGTTTAAAACAATAAGAGACTTTCTCAAAGGAAAATGATCGAATAACATGCTAATGCATGCGATCACTTTTCAATTGCATCCCTGTTAAAATCTTAACAAGTTAAGTAAGTTAACAGTAACGACCTCAGAATGAGTACAAAACTTTGAATTATGCACCTATTGCCCTTTTTGTTTACAATCGCCCGCAGCACACACAGGAGACAGTACAAGCACTGTTAAAAAATCCTGAATGTGCTCAGTCTGACCTTTATATTTTTTCAGATGCCGCAAAAAATGTAGATGCTCAAGACGCTGTTAGCCAAGTCAGGGAGTATGTCCGTCAAGTTTCAGGGTTTCAGACCATTACGATTATTGAAAGGGAAGAAAATTTGGGGCTCGCAAATTCAATTATTGATGGCGTGACTCAGCTTTGTCATCAGTATGGCAAAGTAATTGTTTTAGAAGACGATCTGGAAACATCACCCTACTTTCTGAAGTATATGAATGATGGCCTATCAGTATATGAGTTTCAAAATCAGGTCAGTAGTGTCTCTGGCTATATGTATCCCATAGACCTTGCAGAAAAAGATAAAACATTCCTTTCAAAGATGCCCCAAAGCTGGGGCTGGGCTACCTGGAGTAGAGCTTGGGGCGATTTTAATGTGGATGGCTCTGCGCTACTCACTAAACTATCGCAAAGTAAGTCACTTGGTTCATTTAATAAAAACGGCCCTCACAATTACGTCAAAATGCTCCAAAACCAGATTAAGGGAAAAAACAACTCCTGGTATATACGCTGGTATGCCAGTTTGTTTTTAAAACAGAAGTTAACCCTTATGCCATGTACTTCCTTAATTAGAAATATTGGTATTGATGGTTCTGGGACCCATTGCGCGGAATGGCGATATAACCCTTTTTATGGTGTAGCCTCTAAGGAGCCTGTAACTGTTTCACTCGAACACGTAGTGGTCGATCAAGAAATAGAAAAGAAGCTGGCTACATATTACAAAAAAGTAAAACTACTCAGATATATCAACTTCGTAAGCCGTCTTATAAACGGATGGAGAAAATATGTTTGACGTATTCGTTTGGATTTTTTTTAGACGACTCTTATATTCATTTAAATTGAGTTGCTTTAAAAGCTCGGCTTTCTGCTACGCAGACAATAGATCTACTTTCATGGGGTTTAATAGGCTATACGCAGGTAGTATTGTGAAAGATTCGCACTTGGGACGATTCACTTACATTGCAGGTGCTAGGATTCAATCCTCTCACATAGGAAATTTTTGTAGTATTGGCCCAGGCACCAGAGTAGGTGGCCTTGGACGTCATCCAACACACTGGATTTCGACACACCCCGCTTTTTTTTCTACACTAAAACAAGCCAGTTTTACATTCAGCAAAAAAAATCACTTTCAAGAGTTGGCTGATATTCATATTGGTCACGATGTATGGATTGGTGCAGGTGTACTGGTCCTTGATGGTGTGAAAATAGGTAATGGCGCAGTTATTGCTGCTGGCGCTGTTGTTAATAAAGATGTTGAGCCTTATGCAATTGTTGGTGGAGTCCCTGCGAAACTGATTCGCTATAGATTCGACCAAGCTACGATTCAGAAACTACTTTCAATTGCTTGGTGGGACTGGCCTACTGAGAAACTGGAGAAATTCGCACATCTATTCCGTAGTGACTTTACGGATCAAAGCATATTGTTGTTAGAGTCACACAACTCAACAACAGATTAGAAAAACTTAGTTTGAAATTCAATGAAAATATCTATTATTACGGTCTGCTATAACAGTGCCGATACCATCACAGACACCATCACATCAGTAGCCTCGCAGCAATACAATGACAAGGAACATATCATTGTAGACGGTGCATCTCGTGATGGCACCATGGATATTGTTAAAAGCGCTGTAAGTATCACACGCTATGTTTCAGAGCCTGACAAAGGTATTTACGATGGTATGAACAAAGGACTGAAGCTGGCAACTGGGGATGTCATCGGCTTGCTCAATGCTGATGATTTTTATACTGATGACACAGTGCTTACCCAGGTCGCCGAGGTATTCAAAAATCCCAACATACAGGCTTGTTTTGCAAACTTGGTATATGTTGACCAACACGACACCTCGCGTGTGGTGCGTTATTGGAAATCTCGGCCTTATCAACAAGGCTTATTCAAAAGTGGTTGGATGCCGGCCCACCCAACTTTCTTTGTAAGGCGTGCGGTATATGAGAAATTTGGGGATTTCGATCTGGATTTCCCGCGTCAGGCCGATTTTGAACTGACCATGCGCTTTCTGGAGATCCATCAGATAAAATCCATGTATATACCGAGAATCTGGGTAAAGATGCGTATTGGCGGCGCATCCAACAATAGTATCAAAGGCATTATCAAAGGAAATCTGGAGGCGTATCGAGCCTGTAAACTACACCGCTTACCAGTGGGTCCTTTTTTTATTGCCAGAAAAATCCTTTCCAGAATTCCGCAGTTCTTTAGCAAACCAGAGCTGAAATAATGCAAGTATTGGTCACAGGAGCCAGCGGTTTTGTCGGCCAGACATTATGTAAGCAACTGGCTGCGCATAACCATGCTTACAACGTAGTACGGCGTGAAGCGCTTGATCCTGCATGCTACTCTGGTGCTTATGACTGCATGATACACTTAGCAGGGCGAGCCCATGTGATGCATGACAAGGCAACTGATATCTACCGGGCTTACGCGACAGTCAATATTGAGTACACATTTAAAGTTGCTGAACTGGCCAGGCAGTTGCAAATCAAGCGCTTTGTGTTTTTAAGCTCAATCAAGGTGAATGGTGAAGCATCGGTACACCCCTTTACCGAAACAGATCCACCAGCTCCCCTAGATGCTTACGGGAAAACCAAAATGGAAGCAGAGTTTGTTCTGAGAGAATTCTGCACCAAGCATCAAATAGAATTGGTCATTATCCGCCCTCCCCTTATTTACGGGCCCGGTGTAAAAGCCAACTTTAAGCAGCTGATCAAACTTTGTTTATTACCAGTTCCCTTACCACTTGCTTCGCTCAACAACAAACGCAGTTTTGTTAACTTGGATAACCTTGTGGATTTTATTATTTTGTGCTGCACCCATCAGCAGGCTGCTAATCAAACATTTCTGATATCGGATGATGAAGATATGACGATCGCAGAGTTAATAAGAACAGTCAGGCGCGCCAACCAGCAGACATCAAGGTTGTTTCCTGTGCCGCCCTGGCTTCTGCAATATTTATTCGAATTTATTGGAAAATCAGGATTGACTCAGCGACTGTTGGGTACTCTACAGGTGGATATCTCCAAAGCAAAAACATTGCTCGGCTGGCAACCGATATTGAGTTTTCATGATGGCATTGCAAAGACGTTAAAAGAAACACAATCAATATGTTAAAACAGCTATCCGATCTCCTCCTGAGCCTTCTGGCTATCACTTTGTTATCTCCACTAATGTTGCTTACCTACCTGTTGGTAAAGTTCACATCAAAAGGACCTGCACTTTACTGGAGTAGACGTGTAGGCAGGTATAACAAAACTTTCCTGATGCCCAAATTCCGCTCCATGCGTATAGGGACGCCGCAGATCGCTACCCATTTGATGAACCAGCAGGCTAACCCGGATAGTTTTCTGACACCTGTGGGCAGTCTTATCCGCAAAACGAGTCTGGATGAATTGCCGCAGTTGTGGAGCGTGCTTAAAGGGGACATGTCGATTGTGGGGCCGCGCCCTGCCCTGTTTAATCAGGATGACCTCGTTAGCTTGCGCACAGAGCATGGCGTACATACTTTAAAACCGGGCATTACTGGCTGGGCACAAATCAATGGTCGGGATGAAATTCCGATTCCGCAGAAAGTAGCGCTAGATCTGTATTATCTTCAACATCAATCCCTGCTTCTGGACATAAAGATTGTCATGCTAACGGCGATCAAAGTGTTAAGACGTGATAACATCACGCATTGATTATCAGGTAGTTAAGCATGCCTAAACTTCTGGCTCGTTTCTTATCATTGCTAGCTTATACCCATGATGCAATTGTGATCGTCGTTGCATGGTGGATGGCATTCGCACTTCGCTTCAATTTTCATATCCCCGAAAAATTCATCAGTTATATACTGGAAAGCCTGCCAGTCATTTTTATTTTTCATAGCATATGCTTTTATAGCTTTGGCTTATACAAAGGTGTTTGGCGTTTTGCCAGCCTGCCAGATTTAAAACGAATCATGCGTGCAGTGGCATTTGCAGCGTTGCTTAGTGCCACATTCGCATTGCTCGTACACCCTTCTATTGTTATCCCTCGCTCTGTGCTGATTCTCAACCCCATGTTATTGCTGTTAACCATGGGAGGTAGCCGCTTTATTTATCGCGCCTGGAAAGAACGTCGATTGTTCAATACGCTCGCGGTTCAAGGCAAGCCTGTGATTGTGATTGGCGTCGAGGATGCCTCTTTTAACCTGATTAAAGAGTTGAGCAAGAACCCTGAGTGGCGTGTCGTGGCGATGGTTGACCCTAGTAACAAACTGGTTGGGCGCGAGATTATGCACACTAAGGTCGAGGGTGGGTTAGAAGATATGGCGCAGATTGCGGCACGGCATGGTTGCCAGCATTGCATGATTGCGATGCCGGCTAGCAGGCATGAAAAACGTCGTTTAGCAGTTGAGGCGGCTCGTAAAGTCGAGGGTATGGAGGTATTGACCTTGCCTGCCATGTCGGACTTGATCAGTGGCCGCATCAGTTTGTCGCAGATTCGCAAGATTGATGTGGAGGATTTGCTAGGGCGCGATGTGGTGCAGTTAGACACGCATGGTCTGAGCAGTATGCTAGCGAACAAAGTGGTGCTGGTGTCTGGTGCTGCGGGCTCAATAGGTTCTGAGTTATGTCGCCAGATATTGAGCTTTCACCCGACGCAGTTAATTTGCCTGGATATTTCTGAATATGCGCTTTATACCTTGCAGCAGGAATTTAGCCAGTGGGTGACGGATACCGAGTTGGTGTACCTGGTGGCCGATGTGAAAAACCAGACGCGTATTCAGCGTATTTTGCAAAGCCATCAACCTGATGTGGTGTTGCATGCTGGCGCGTACAAGCACGTGCCGATGATGGAGCACTTTAATGTGGTGGAGGCCTTGCAGAATAACGCCCATGGCACCTACCAGATTGCGTCAGCTTGCCAGGCGGCGGGTGTCCCAACGTTTGTGCTGGTTTCAACCGATAAAGCCGTGAATCCCACCAATGTGATGGGTGCCAGCAAACGGCTGGCGGAGCTGATTTGCCAGGGATTGCAGCATGGCGAGAATAGCCGCACGCGTTTTATCACGGTGCGTTTTGGCAATGTGCTGGGCAGTAGCGGTAGCGTCATTCCCAAGTTCCGTGAGCAGATTGCCCATGGCGGCCCCATTACCATTACCCACCCAGAAATCACACGTTACTTTATGTCTATCCCCGAGGCGGCGCAATTAGTGTTGCAGGCAGCCACCATGGGTAATGGCGGCGAGGTGTTTGTGCTGGACATGGGCACGCCTGTCAGGATTATCGACTTGGCACGCGATATGATTAAACTATCTGGCTTGCAAGAGCAGGATATTCGTATTGAGTTTACCGGCTTGCGCCCAGGCGAAAAACTGTATGAAGAATTGTTGGCAGATGATGAAAACACGCTGCCCACCAGCCATGAAAAACTGCGCATTGCGCAAGCCCGTAGTGCAGATGCACTTTGGTTGGCCAATCTGCTGGATTGGTTAAGCAATATGCCACATTTACAAGAAACACAAATCAAGCAGGACTTGCAGCGCTGGGTGGAGGAGTATCAACCTGATACCCGCCCGGCGCCTGATGTTTCGCTGCGCGGCGGTGCGTTATCGCTAGATACCCTGCCCTCGCCTTCACAGCAGATACACTGATAGATTCTTTTATTTACGCATTAAGCGTAGTGTATGGTTTGATGTCGTTTACAATATCGAATCGATTCAACAACCTCTGCCCCATCCCCCTTTATGCCTCATATTACGCTTGATAATGCCAGCCTGGCATTTGGTCATCATGCTTTACTTGCCCAAGCCTCTTTCCAGTTAGACCCAGGCGAGCGCGTCGGTTTGATTGGCCGCAATGGTGCCGGTAAATCCAGTTTACTGAAAGCCATTGCCGGTACCATCAAACTGGATGACGGCACTGTATGGCGGGCACCAAACGTACGCGTGGTCTATGTGCCACAAGAGCCCGAGCTGGATAAGGCGCACACCGTATTTGAAGCGGTGGCAGAAGGCTTGGGCAGCTTGCAGCAAACCATCATTGACTACCATCAAGTGACCCATGACATGGGCCTGCCGGATGCCAATATTGAGGCGCTGATGGAGCGCATGCAGGCCTTACAGCATGAAATGGATGCGCAAAATGGATGGGTAGCGCAATCACGTGTCGAAACTGTGCTTAGCCGCTTAAAGCTGGATGCAGATGTCCTGATCTCTACCCTTTCTGGTGGCTGGCGTAAACGCGTAGCGCTTGGCCGGGCGCTGGTTGCGGAGCCTGAAGTTTTACTATTGGATGAGCCAACCAACCATTTAGACCTGGAAGCCATCGAGTGGCTGGAAGATTTGCTACTCGGGTTTAATGGCAGTGTGTTGTTCATTACCCACGACCGTCGTTTTTTGGACAAGCTGGCCACACGTATTACCGAGCTGGACCGCGGCAATCTGACAGACTTTGTAGGCAATTTTTCCCAATATCAAGTTAAAAAAGAAGAGCTGCTCGCCGTCGAAGAAACCCATGCGGCTAAGTTCGACAAATTCCTGGCACAGGAAGAAGTCTGGATCCGCCAAGGCATTAAAGCACGCCGTACACGTAATGAAGGACGCGTAAGAAGACTGGAAGCGCTACGTTTAGACCGTGCAGCCAGACGTGAGCGTCAGGGCGATGTCAAACTCAACCTGGATGCGGGAGAACGTAGCGGGAAACTGGTGGCAGAGCTTGATCAGGTCTATAAGTCCTATGGTGACAAAACCTTAATCAAAGGCTTCAGTACCCGTATTTTGCGTGGCGATAAAATCGGTTTATTAGGGCCCAACGGCATTGGGAAATCCACGCTATTGAAACTGATTTTAGGTGACATTGAAGCAGATAGTGGCGAGATTCAGCGCGGCACAAAAATCAATGTCGCTTATTTTGACCAGATGCGTGAGCAGTTAGATGAAGAAGCCACCTTGGCTGACACCATTAGCCCGGGTTCGGACTTTGTTGAAATCGGCAATGAACGTAAACATGTGATCAGTTATCTGGAAGACTTTCTGTTTCCACCACAACGCTCACGCTCACCAGTAAAGTCCCTGTCTGGGGGTGAACGCAACCGTTTACTGCTAGCGCGCCTGTTTGCGCGCCCCGCCAATGTACTGGTGTTGGATGAGCCTACCAATGACCTGGATATTGATACGCTGGAGTTATTGGAGACGCTATTACAGGACTATTCAGGCACCCTTTTTCTCGTCAGCCATGATCGGGCGTTTTTAGAAAACACCGTCACGCAAGTGATTGCTTTTGAAGGACAAGGGAAACTAACCGAGTTTGGTGGTGGCTACGATGACTGGTTAAGATTTACCCAGGATCGTGCCAGCAAACCGAGTATTAGCAAATCAGCGCCTATGCCCAAAGTATCTGTGGCCGCGCCAGTAGCAAACACACCCGCACCTAAGGTCACACCCCGAAAAACATTGAGCTTTAAAGAACAGCGTGAGCTGGAAGCGTTGCCGGCAGAGATTGAGCAGTTGGAACAAGAGCAAGCTGAAATCCAGACCCAGTTTGCACAAGGTGATATTTATAAACAGGCGCCTGAGCAGGTCAAACAGTTGCAAGACAGGCTGGACGACATTGAATTGTTGATCCTGGAAAAACTCGCGCGCTGGGAAGCGTTGGAAAACCTGGCTTAAGCCATTTCTAGAGCCTTAAAAACACAACAGCCGAAGAGATTCTCTTCGGCTGTTGTGTTTTTAAGCGTATGAAGCGTGTTTACACTGAAAAACCACTGCGGCTGGCGTTGGCTCTATGGGCTTGACCATTCTTACCATAAAACTGCGGGGCAGAGCTCTTGCCGTTCAATGCATCCAGTTTTTCCTGGTTACGTATGAAATTCTTGTTGATCAGAATACCATTCAGGCGATTCAGTTCTTTGGCCTGTACCAGTTGTTGCTGGAAAGTCACCCAGGCGGAATCCAGCAATGGGCTAGACTGTGTTTGCAACCAGGCAGACATGCCTTGTTCATTTGGCTCAAAACCGGCCGCGGCCAGTGCGTCATAACGTGAATTAGCGGCGGCACCTAATGCTTGTAGCAGTTCAACACGTTTATCTACCATGCGCTCAATCACATCCAGGTCAGCGCTGACCAAAGCGGACTGTTCAGACTGCAAATCATTCAAAAGTTCTGAAACCAGTGCGGCGTCTTTTTCAAACGTTACTGGAGAAGAAGATAAATGCGTTGCAGTCGCCATCATAGTCACCCTTTATTATTCGGTTGTATCAAATCTTTTACGGTTTGCAGCAAACCATCTGCCACTTTGGCCGTATCAACGGAGAAGTCACCGCGCGCAATCGCCGCTTTGATTTCTTCGACCTTGTTTGTATCAAAGACTTCACCAGACGCTAATCCGGCTTCTAATGACTGCAACTGCACAGAGGCAGAAGATAAAGTCACATTGTCTGTAGAGGCAGTGCTAGACGTATTTGCCGCTTTGTCACTACCTTTGCTCGCAGACCCTTTGTCCAATGTCGGCTTGTCTACGCCAACACCCAATTTTTTAATAGAATCTGAAATGTTCATGCCGTACCTCTTCTGATTTTGAATTGTGTCAGGGCTTATCAAAGTCAAAACCCTCATTCGTTAACAGTACTATCGGCATAGTTTAAGCGAACTTTAGTGCTTAATATACTTTTTATCGCATGTTTATAATTTTCAGACATTTTTTAATTAAAAAGGTTGTCCATCTGACTAAAAGCGCACGTCTACCTTACCGGAAGACTGCGCAACGCCTTTTACAATCTGGCCGCTGCTGACTTTCACATCAACCACCTGACCAACATTCGCGGTTTGCATGGCGGTGCCATCAGCCGAGATGACAAAGCCGTCACCACGACTATTTAATTGAACAGTTTGCCCTTGCTTAATCACCGGTACAGACTTAAGCAGTTCAGGTCTTAACACGGTGCCCAATGGCAAATTCAATGCTGCCTGTTTACCCTCCAGCATAGAGAGATCGGTAATAATGCCAGCTGGCAATTTACTTAAATCCCCAGACTGCATGACCACGTCTGTGGTTTGTACTGGTGAGCCCTGGCTGACTGGCAAGCCAGTGACGGCATATTCTCCCCACACCTGCACATCCGCCTGTACATAGAGTGTCCATGGCTTGGTGTCAGATTGCAGGCAACGCACACCAATATGGGTTTTACCCCACAAACGTGCGCCCTGTACGGTAAATCCTTCCATCAAGGCACACTCAGCAATGCGGATACGGCTGTCCAGCGGCTGAATCTCGATATTGACTTTGCCCGGATAGCCTTGTGTCTGGCTTTGCACATATTGCATCGCCGTCTGATACAAGCGGCTGTGCATGTCATTGCCTGCCGTGGCAGCGCCCGCTGCATGCTGATTCGCAATCACAGTGCGGTCTGCCGCGTGCGCAGAGCCACTCATCAGCCATAACAGGCTAACAATAAGCATCATCACAATCTGGGGCTGGAGTTGTTTCATGTGCCCTATTCTACGCATCACGGGCAAGTTTAATCCCGGAATTAAAGGGGATTTCCCCCGTTTAATTGAAGAATCATTGCATAGGCCGCGGCGTACACTAGGCATAGCTAGTAAAAGTCATGTGTGAAAGCAGACCTGCTTAATCGGGTTAACGGCTGCAGATGGCAAAACTTTAGAGGTTCGAAAGCAACAGGATTCGAACAGGGCTTGAGAAACAGCCAGGAAAGGATGAAACGATGATAAACAAACTGGACGCCGCACTGAATTTCCATCAGACGGCATTGCGCGTGCGCAATCAACGTCAAGAGCTGTTGGCATCGAATATTGCCAATGCAGATACGCCGCAATATAAAGCGCGTGACATCGACTTTCAGTCTGCCATGAAGGCAGCACTGCAACCCAATGCCTCTGCTGGCACAGCCACCACCAATGGTGCATTGCAACAAACCAATGCGGGCCATATGAATGGCACGGGCAGCAGCGGCTATGTCAGTGGCGCCAGTGACCCACTGTTCCGCTCCGTGGTGCAAGGCTCTGCCGATGGCAACACGGTCGACATGGATGTGGAGCGTAATGCTTATGTCGATAACGGTATCCGTTACGAGGCCAGCCTGACCATGATAGGCGGCCAGATTAAGAAAATGCTGTCCGCAATTAACGGCCAGCAATAATTAAAGGAGGTCTGTCATGTCTCTGTTTAACGTATTCAAAATTTCCGGCTCAGCCATGAGTGCGCAATCCATGCGCCTCAACACCGTGGCCAGTAACCTCGCCAACGCAGATAGCGTGGTGAGTTCCGATGGCAAGCCCTACCAGTCTAAACAAGTCGTGTTCAAGGCTGTGCAGGATGCAGCGAATAAGAGCAGCACGGTCGAAGTCGAGCGTGTGATTGAAGATACCAAGCCCGGCAAAATGGTCTACGACCCCAAGCACCCAATGGCCAATGCCGATGGCTACATCACCATGCCGAATGTCAATGTAACTGAAGAAATGGTGAACATGATTTCAGCCTCACGCGCTTACCAAAACAACGTGGAAACCATGAATGCGGCGAAAACCATGTTGCTTAAAACACTGAATATCGGTCAATAACCTGCAGAAAGGACTTCAGCATGACCACCGTTAATACCAACAACCAGGTGTCACAGGATTTACTGAATTCAGTGAACACTCGCAACAGTGCCAGCACCACCGATGAAACACAGGACCGTTTCATGACCCTGCTGGTGACGCAGATGAAGAACCAGGATCCGTTGAACCCGATGGATAACGCCCAGGTCACCAGCCAGATGGCGCAGTTGAATACGGTCACTGGCATCAACAAGCTGAATGAAACCATGAGCAGCCTGATCGGCAGCGTACAGCTTGGCCAGTCTTACCAGGCCACCAGCATGATAGGCCGCAACGTATTGGTAGAAGGCAAAACCCTGACTCATACCGAAACGGGCGGTTACTTCGGCGTGAATGTGCCGAATGGTGCCGACGGCTTGACGGTTGCCATTAAAAACGGCTCGGGTGCCACCATACGTACCCTCACGTTTGGCAAGCAGGATGTTGGCGTGAACGCCTTAAACTGGGATGGCAAGATGGATGACGGCACGACCGCTCCAAGTGGTGATTACACCTATGAGATCACGGCAAAAACGGGGGATACCACAGTGAAGAGTACCGCCCTCAGCCTGGCACAGGTACAAAGCGTGACCACCAGCACCAGTGGCGCAAAACTGAACTTAAGCAACAACACGTCGGTGGCGATTGCAGACATTCAAGAGATTTTCTAATTCCTACTTAGATTTTAGTCTTTATCAAGGAGAGATAACATGGCTTTTTCACAAGGCTTAAGTGGTTTAAACGCAGCGTCCAAAGCGCTGGAAGTGATTGGCAACAACGTTTCTAACGCTAACACCGTTGGCTTTAAACAGTCTCGTGCAGAATTTGCTGATGTGTTCGCCGCCTCATTGAGCGGCGCCGGTGCCACCCAAATCGGTATTGGTACCAAGATTTCTGATGTTGCCCAGCAGTTTACCCAGGGCAATATTACTGCCACCAACAACACCCTGGACGTGGCGATTAACGGTGCTGGCTTCTTCCGCCTGAGTAACAATGGCGCAGTGACTTACACCCGTAACGGCCAGTTCCAGATGGATAAAAATGGTTATATCGTCACCAGTGATGGCAAACGCCTGATGGGTAACAGCGCTGACAACCTGAACGGTTCCAGCCCGGTAGAGATCCAGATCGATACCAGCGACCTGCAACCAGTGGCGAGTAGTAAAATCACCGGCACCTTGAACCTCAACTCCGCCAGTGCCAACATTGACCAGACAGTGACGCCATTCAGCTCGACTGACCCAACCAGCTATACCAACTCCACTGCGATCACGGTCTATGACAACCTGGGCAACTCACACAATGTACAAAACTACTATGTGAAAACTGCGGCTAACACCTGGAGCGTCTACACCACAGTAGATGGCTCTGATGTGACCCCTACGCCTACACCATCCATGGTGTTTAACGCAGGTGGCTATGACTCAACCAACTCCACCGTGTCACCGATCAGCTTTACGCCTACCACGGGTGGCGCCACTATGAATATCAGTTTTGATTATTCAACCAGCACCCAGTATGGCTCTTCTTTCAGCGTGAACAAGCTGAGCCAGGACGGTTACTCTTCTGGCCGTATTGCCAGCTTCACCATTGGTGATGATGGCATTATCCAGGGCCGCTATACCAACGGCCAATCCAAAGACCTGGGCCGTGTGATTCTGGCTAACTTTGTGAACCCGAACGGTTTGCAATCCCTCGGTGGTAACCAGTGGATGGCAACTTACGAATCTGGTGATGAGCTGATTGGTGCGCCTGGTAGCAGTACATTAGGTGTATTGCAATCATCCGCAGTCGAAGACTCCAACGTCGACCTGACCGCAGAACTGGTGAACATGATCACCGCACAGCGTGTCTACCAGGCCAACGCACAAACCATTAAAACGCAAGATCAGGTCATGCAGACTTTGGTCAACCTGCGTTAATAAGGGTTTGATTAACTTCTTGATAGGGGCAGCTTTATGGATCGTCTGATATACACTGCAATGACTGGCGCCAAGCATATTTTGGAGCAACAGGCGACCACTGCCCACAACCTGGCTAACGCCACCACGACCGGCTTTAAAGCCCAGGTGGACAGTTTCCGTGCAGTGCCGATTCTAGGCGATGGCTTGCCTACGCGCGCCTTTGTCGTCGATGCCACAGTTGGCACCGACTACAAAGCCGGCAGTATCCAGCATACCGGCCGCGACCTGGATGTCGCCGTACAAGGCCAGGGCTGGATTGCCGTGCAGCGTGCCGATGGTTCAGAAGGATACACCCGTAACGGCTCGCTCAAAATTAATGAGAACGGGCAGTTACAAACCGAATCCGGCCTCAATGTGATGGGCGATGCAGGCCCGATCAGCATTCCGCCTAACGTGATTGTCAGTATCGGTGGCGATGGCACGATTTCCAGCGTCAACGACTTTACTGCTCCAGGCGCGACCACCATTCTGGGCCGGATCAAACTGGCGAACCCGCCAGAAGCTTCGCTCAAGCGCGCAGATGATGGCCTGTTTGTGACCAGCAACGGCCAGGCCGCACCACTGGACCCTAACGTAAAAGTGGCTGGCGGCGCTTTGGAAACCAGCAATGTCAACGTGGTCGAAACCATGGTGAACATGATCAGCCTGGCGCGCCAGTTTGAAATGCAAATGAAAATGCTGGAAAACGCGCAAAACAACGCTGGAAAAGCCGATCAGCTCTTCAGTATGAATGGCTAAGGCTTGCACTAATATTGCAGTATGAAAACGGGTTTAAGCCCAAGGAGTGAACGATGATACGCTCATTATGGATTTCCAAAACCGGTCTGGATGCACAACAAATGCAGATGGACGTGATTTCAAACAACCTGGCCAACGTCAGCACCAGCGGCTTTAAAAAGTCACGCGCAGTGTTTGAGGACCTGCTCTACCAGAACATTCGCCAGGTAGGCTCACAAAGCTCGCAACAAAGCCAGCTGCCCAGCGGTTTGCAATTAGGTACCGGTGTAAAACCGGTGGCGACCGAGCGTATTTTCACGCAAGGCAACTTGCAACAAACCAGCAACGACAAAGACGTCGCTATTCAGGGCCAGGGCTTTTTCCAGATTCTGTTGCCTGATGGCACAACGGCGTATACCCGCGATGGTTCCTTCCAGGTTGATAGCCAGGGCCAACTGGTGACCGCCAGCGGCTTTCCGGTACAACCGTCAATTACGATTCCAGCCAATGCGCAAAGCTTATCCATTGGCAGAGATGGTGTGGTCTCGATTACCACCCCTAACTCAACAGCCACGACCCAGATTGGCCAGATTCAGTTAGCCACGTTTATCAACCCGACTGGTTTGCAGTCTAAAGGTGAAAACCTGTATGTAGAAACCACCGCATCAGGCAATCCTAATACTAACGTACCAGGCACCAATGGTGCGGGTCTGCTTTCACAAGGCTATGTTGAGACGTCCAACGTTAACGTGGTCGAAGAGCTGGTGAGCATGATTCAAACCCAGCGTGCCTATGAAATTAACAGCAAGGCGATTACAACCTCGGACCAGATGCTGCAAAAACTGTCGCAGATGTAATCCCTGCTTGAGGATCACTCAAATGATGAATAGAACGATCATGAGCTTACTACTTTGCTTGGCGTTTTCTCAATTACTGAACGGCTGCTCCATTACGCCGTCAACCATTGTGCAAAAACCGGACACGCCACGCGTCGCCATGGCACGCCCAGACGCGCGCACTGAAGGCGCCATTTTCAACAGTGCAGGCTTTCGCCCATTGTTTGAAGACCGCCGCCCACGCTATGTAGGCGATATCGTCACTGTTCGCATTGCAGAAAATACCACTGCTAACAAGGCTTCTGATAACGAGCAAACCAAAGATGGCTCAACAGCCGCTTCTGTGACTGGCCTGTTTGGTCACAATGTGCCTAAAGCCGCCTTTAACGCCAGCTCAGCGCTGTCATTTAAAGACAAAGCAGCGGCAGATGCCAGCAATACCTTTAGTGGCTCTGTGACAGCGACCGTGACCGATGTGCTGCCAAATGGCTACCTGGTGATCAGCGGCGAGAAACAGATTGGCTTTGATAAAGGGACAGAATATGTCCGCTTCTCTGGCATCGTCAACCCGGACATGATTACCATCGGCAACGAAGTGGTTTCAACCAAAGTGGCTGATGCGCGTATTGAATACCGCAGCAACAGCAAAATGGATGCCGCCGAAGTGCTGTCCATGTTCTCGCGCTTTTTCCTTAGCATGATTCCATTGTAGGAGAGTTGATCATGCCCATACTGACACACAGATTATTTCGCACCGTACAGCGCGGCCAACGCGCTGTTGCCTATGGCATGCTGGCATGTGGCCTGTTACTGGCCACGCCTTTCGCTCAAGCTGAGCGCATCAAGGATATCAGCAATATTCAGGGCGTACGCGCCAACCAGTTGATTGGTTACGGCTTGGTCGTTGGCCTGGATGGCACAGGCGACATGACTACGCAAACCCCGTTCACTGTGCAAAGTATTATCAGCATGATGAACCAGATGGGTATTACCTTACCACCTGGCACCAACCTGCAATTGAAAAACGTAGCTGCAGTGATGGTCACCAGCTCCCTGCCCGCTTTCGCACAACCGGGCCAAACCTTGGATGTGACAGTATCCTCCATGGGTAACGCCAAGAGCTTGCGCGGCGGCACCTTGCTGATGACGCCTCTGAAAGGTGCAGACGGTCAAATTTATGCCATGGGCCAGGGCAACCTGGTCGTCGGTGGTGTCGGCGCGGCAGCCAATGGCAGCCAGACCCAGATCAACCACTTAAGCGTAGGCCGTATTTCTGAAGGCGCCACGGTTGAACGTGCCCTGCCCAACACCCTGCTGCACCAGGATGTAGTGAAACTCGAATTGAAGGAAAGTGACTTCTCGACCGCCAACAATGTGGTTGAAGCCATTAACAAGAAATTTGGCCCGATGACTGCGCAAGCCGAAAGTGGCCGCGTGATTCAGGTGCGCCCACCTGAAAGCATGAGCCGCGTTTCTTTCCTGGCTAACCTGGAAACGATTAATGTGGCGCTGGCGGCAACCCCGGCCAAGATTATCCTCAATGCACGTACCGGCTCTGTGGTCATGAACAAAGCGGTGACACTGGATAGCTGCGCAGTCTCACACGGCAACCTGTCGGTGGTGATTAATACTTCACCGGTGATTAGCCAGCCTGGCCCATTCTCCAATGGCCAGACGATTTCCACCGCCGTGTCAGAAATTAACATTAACAAAGAGCCAGGCAAAGTGCTTAAGCTGAATAACGGCGCAAACTTGTCTGATGTAGTCAAAGCGCTCAACGCGATTGGTACCACACCACAGGACTTACTGGCGATTTTGCAAGCCATGAAAGCGGCCGGTGCCTTGAATGCCGAGCTTGAGGTGATTTAAGCGAGAGACGGCGATGCAACCCCGTATCGATCCTACGACGCAAAGCCTGGCCATTGACGGTAACTCGCTCAATAGCCTGAAGCGCGGCAATACTGATTCGCCCGAATCTATTCGGGCAGTCGCACGCCAGTTTGAAGCGGTGTTGATGAACATGATGCTGAAAAGCATGCGTGACACCGTGCCGCAAGATGGCATTACCGATAGCGAACAAGGCAAAATGTTCATGGGCATGCTAGACCAGCAACTGAGCACCAACCTCAGCCAGAAAGGCCTGGGGCTGACGGACGTGCTGGTCAGACAACTAAGCAAGTTCAGCCAAAAACCGGGCGATGCCACCGATGGCAGTAAAGATACCAAGTCTACTGGTAAGCTCGATAGCAACGCTGCCCTGCCCCACACCAGCCAAACCAATCCACTAACAAGCAATAGCAATGGCAAAGCCGTGCTGGCGCAAGCGGCACAAAAAATCCGCGAAGCTTACCAGCAGTGGGAAGCCACTGACAGTACCTCCGATAGCAACACCGATACTGCGTGGGCACGCGGTATTCCCGAGTTACCACCGCTCGTGGAAGAAACCCAGGCCAACGTCCAGAGCTTTACCCTGCCGCAAGCCCCATTAGCCACGGCCATGCGTGAAGTGGCAGGTAAAACACAACAATTTATCCAGAGTATGTTGCCGCATGCACAAGCAGCCAGCAGTACTTCCGGCATTCCAGCTAAATTCATGATTGGCCAGGCAGCCCTCGAAAGCGGCTGGGGCAAACATGAAATTAAAACGGACAATGGTGTGAACAGCCATAACCTGTTTGGTATCAAGGCTGATGCCAACTGGAAAGGCAAAGTCGCCAGCAGCACGACCACTGAATATATCAACGGCGTGAAACAGACCCGGGTTGAAAAATTCCGGGCTTACGATAGCTACAGTGATGCCTTCAAGGATTACGCCAAACTGATTTCACAGAATCCGCGCTACCAGCAAGCCATGAACAATACGCATGATGCCAGCGCGTATGCCAATGCATTGCAACGTGCGGGCTATGCAACCGACCCTCAATATGGCAAAAAACTGACGCAAGTCATCAAGAATTTACAAGGCTAAGCAGACGCAACCCTAAAGAAACAAAAAAAAACTGCCGATAGGCTACTTAACCACACTTTAAAGTCGTGTCTGACTCTCTGCAGGGGGCTGACACATGAGGAAATCACATGTCAAATGTACTCAGCATTGGTAAAAGCGCCCTCAATGCCGCGCAAATAGGCATTGCCACCGTTGGCCACAACATTGCCAACGCGTCAACCGAGGGCTACAACCGTCAAACTGTCGTGCAAGCTGCTGCACAAGCACAGAACTTTGGCTATGGCTATGTCGGCCAGGGTACCAATGTGGTGGGCATACAACGCGTATTCAACGAGACGCTGGCTAAACAGGTACTGAATGCCACGGCGACTGCCAATGCCAGCGGTGCCTATTACAGCAATATCAGTCAGATCAACAGCTTGCTGTCGGACAGCACTGCCGGTTTGAACCCGGTGATTACGAGCTTTTTCAGTGCCGTGAGCGCGGCAGCGGCCAATCCAAGTGACACGGCCACGCGTCAGACATTGATCTCTTCCGCACAATCCATGGTGAACCGTTTTAATGCGGTAAACACCCAGTTGGACCAGATGCGCGATAGCATTAATACGCAAATTACCGCCAGTGTAGATGCTATTAACAGCTACTCCTCACAAATTGCCAACTTGAATGACACCATCAGCAAGGCCATTAACTCAACAGGCAATACGCCGAATGACCTGATGGACCAACGTGATCAGCTGGTAGCCAAGCTCAGTGAGCAAATCAAAACCACCGTCATCAAGCAGGATGATGGTTCTTACAACGTATTTGCCGGTAGCGGTATGCCACTGGTCGTTGGTACGCAACAGTACTCTTTATATACACGCGCCAGTGATACCGACCCTACCCGCATGGAAGTGGCTTATGGCAACCCGGCCAGTCCTAAAATCCTGAGCACGGATACCTTGTCTGGCGGCACCCTTGGCGGTGTCTTGCAATTCAGGAGTGAAACGCTGGACGTGGTGCAGAACCAGGTTGGGCAGTTGGCCGTGACCCTGGCCAGTCAGTTTAATGCCCAGCAAACTCAGGGCTATGATTTAAATGGCGTATTGGGTACCAACCTGTTTAATGTCGGTGGACCGACCGCGGTCAGCAGCGCCTACAACACAGACCCGACCAAAGCGGCTTCTGCCACCATCACCGATGCCAGCCTGCTGACCAGCAGTGACTACACGGTCAAATATAACAGCGGTCAATACACCATTACCCGCCTCAGTGATAAATCCGTGATGTGGCAAGGCGCTTCGCTGCCTGCTACCGTCGACGGCATGCAGATTGATGTCAATACCAGCACACCGACAGAAGGCGATTCTTACCTGATCAAGCCGACGCAGTATGCTGCGGGTCAACTGTCACTGGCGTTTACCAATGTCGATAAACTGGCAATGGCAGGCTCAGCCACCACCGGCCCTAACGATAACGAAAACGGCTTGAAACTGGCTGCCTTGCAAACTGGCGCCAACGTGCGTGTGGCAGGCAGCAGCACGAATAGAACCTATGCACAGGCCTTTGCACAAATGGTGAGTGCCGTCGGCACTAAAACCAATGAGCTCAGCATCACCAGCAAGGCTGATGCCACCGCCCTGGAAAATGCAACGGCCGCCATGCAGTCTGAGTCTGGCGTCAACCTGGACGAAGAAGCCACTGATTTGCTGCGTTATCAGCAAGCCTACCAGGCGGCGGGCAAAATGATGCAAATCGCCAGCCAGCTGTTTGAAGTTTTACTGCAAATGGGTCAATAAGTTTTTGAAGGATAGGCCATCATGAGAATCAGTACCAATACCATCTATCAATCTGGTACCAACCAGTTAATGAATCTGCAAGCTGACCTGAACAAGCTGAGCATTCAAACTGCGACTGGTAAGCGCGTAAACTCGCCAGCAGACGACCCGGTGGCAGCGGCACGCATACTCGAGCTCAATACGGCCAAAGACCAGAACGCGAATTACACCAACACGCGTAAAACTGCAGAAACGCTGCTGCAAACCTATGAGGCTAACCTGAGTAGCGTGACAGACACCATCCAGTCCATCCAATCGACCCTGATTGCTGCCGGTAATGGTGCTTATACGGATGCAGAACGTGCCAAGCTGGCCAATGAACTGCAAGGTAGCCTGGACACGCTAAAGGGCCTGGCCAATACAAAAGACTCGCAGGGCAACTACATGTATTCCGGCTATGCCTCGTCTACCGTGCCGTTTGATGGCAACTTTGACTTTGTTGCCAACTCAACCCGTACCAGCTTGCAAATTGATGTGCAAAGCCAGTTGCCAGTCACGTTCACCGGCGACCAGGTATTTGGCGCCAACGGCGACAATGTATTTACTAACTTGCAGGACATTATTGCGCTGTTAAAAACACCGATCACAGACAGCACTACCCAAGACGCATTTAATACCGGCCTGGCAACCAGTATCGACAAAATGAAAGGTTCGTTGAATTCGGTATTGGATGCGCGTTCAGAAATCGGCAGCAGCCTGAATTTGCTGGATACCCTAAACACCACAGGGGATAGCCTGGACCTGCAATATGATGCGTCTATTTCAACGCTGCAGGATCTGGATTATGCGCAGGCATTATCAGATATTTCCAAGAAAACGACGATCTTGCAAGCGGCGCAGAAAGCGTTTGTGGCCACCTCCAACATCTCCCTGTTTAGCCTAATTTAAGGCGGTTGCAAGTGCTTGCGCGGTTAATGCAACACTTGCAACATCAATTGCTGTGCATCGACCAGCCAGCGGCCAACGGGGCTGACCAGAGAAGGCAGGCTTAATAATGTCATCAAAAAGCCGACTGAAATCGTAATTGGGAACCCAATACCGAAAATATTGAATTGCGGTGCTGCCTTGGTTAACACGCCCAAGGCCATGTTGGTAATAAGCAGACTGGCAACCACCGGCAATGACAGCAACAAACCTTGTGAAAAAATATGGCCTCCCAGGCTTGCAATGGCCTGGCTATTCAGCTGCCAGTGCTCCATGCCTATCGGCATGGTTTCAAAGCTTTGCAGCATGACGGCCACCACGATTAAATGACCATCCAGGCTCAAAAACACCAGCAATGCCAACATAGTTAAAAATTGACCAACCGCAATGGTTTGGCCATGCGCCTGTGGGTCATAAAAACTGGCAAACCCTAGCCCCATGCTCATCCCCATCATAAACCCGGCCATTTCAACCGCCGTAAACAGTAAGCGCATGACAAAGCCCATACTGATTCCGATTAAAAACTGGGCCAGCAATGACAACAAGCCTTGCCATGACAACACTTCGATGGGTGGTACCTGAATGGCAGGCACAATCGCCAGCGTAATGACGAAGCCAATGGCCAGCTTGATGCGTTTGGGAATAGAAGGATGGCTAAATAGCGGAACGACGGTGAGGCAGCCTAGCACGCGCGTGAGCGGCCACAATAGCTGGACGATCCACAATTGCAGATCCGAAGCATGGATGGTCAGCATGCAGTCTGTTGCCTAGTTACCCAATAGCCGCTTAGTTCACCAATTGCGGGATCATGGTGAAAATATGGTGCATATAGTCCACCATGGTCATCAGCATCCAGTGGCCTGCCAATAACAGCACCGCCATGACGCCCACCAGCTTGGGGATAAACGACAAGGTTTGCTCATTGATTTGCGTGGCGGCCTGAAAAATACTCACGATCAAGCCTATCATCAGCGCAGTACCCAGCACTGGCGCTGCTACCATCAATGTGGTTTGCATGGCTTCACTGCCTATGGTCAATACCTGTTCCGGACTCATGATGTACTCCTTAAAATGAAAGTATGCTGTGTTAAATCAAAAGGTTAAATCACAAAGCTTTGCGCCAGCGAGCCGAGTATCAGCTGCCAGCCATCGACCAGCACAAACAGCATGAGCTTAAAAGGCAGCGACACAATGGCTGGTGAGACCATCATCATGCCCATGGCCATCAAGATACTGGCCACCACCATATCGATAATCAAAAACGGGATATAGATGGCAAAGCCAATCTGGAAGGCTGTTTTGAGCTCACTGGTCATAAAGGCAGGCACCAGTATTCTGAGCGGTACATCCTCAGGCGTTTGAATAGTCTCGACGTGTGCCATATTGGCAAACATGGCCAGGTCATTTTCGCGGGTTTGTTTGAGCATAAAGCCTTTGAGTGGCAACACACCGCGCTCCAACGCTTCCTGCATGGTGATTTTGCTTTCGGATAAAGGCTGGTAGGCGTCGGTATAGATTTTGTCGAACACCGGCCCCATGACAAAAAAGGTAATGAACAAGGCCAGGCCAATCAATACCTGGTTAGAAGGCGCAGACTGGGTACCCAAGGCCTGGCGCAGCAAAGACAACACAATCACGATACGCGTAAAGCCAGTCATCATCAGCATCGCGGCCGGGATGAATGTCAACGAAGTGAGTAAAATCAGGGTTTGCAGGCTCAGCGTATAGTCCTGGCCACCGCCTGCCCCAGGGGTCACTGTGCCAATCGGTAGTCCGCCAGCCGCACACGACAATAGCGGGAAACCAAGCAGCAAGCCGACCGGCAGCAACAAGGACAATATAGACTTTAACACTGAAAAAACACGCATGTGTATGGCACCCGAAACTTGCTTGCAACTGCGCACGGCAGACACAAGACTATCAATAAGTTAGGGCTATAGTACGCCCGGCCAGGTTAAATCAAAGGCCGGAAATGAGCGACTCAAGGCTTGTTTTTGAGGGATTTGACGGTTTGCTGCAACGTTGCTTGCATGGCTTGTTGCAAACGGACAGCAAAAGAAGCTTGCGGATCGATACCAGAAGACGCAGATTGAGCAGCACTTGCGCCCTCTTCCACTGAGGATTCCGTCGCAGGTGGGGCGACTTCGCCGAGGGCCGTCATCTGGCCTGCATTGATGCCCACCACCAGCCAGCGGCCAGCCACTTCAAGCACCACCACACGCTCCCTGGGGCTTAGCTGCAAACCACCTACTTGTTTGATCACACCACGTTGAGCCATGGTTTGCCCAGGCATCACACGCCGTAACAACCAGGCAATCGCCGCGATCACTAGCAAGACAATCACCGTGCCATAAACCATACGGCCCAGGCTATCACTCGCACTCGGTGCTGCCGCGGCAGTCGCCGCAGGCACAACCGCCCATGCCACGCCGGTCACCAGGCTGCTAAACAAGGCGATCAACAACTGACTGATAATTTTCATGGCGATCTAAACAAAAAGGAATTCAAAAAAGCCATTAACGATTCAGTTTGCGAATACGCTCGGCCGGGGTAATGATATCGGTTAAGCGAATACCAAACTTGTCATTCACCACCACCACCTCACCCTGGGCAATCAGGCAGCCATTCACCAGCACGTCCATCGGCTCGCCCGCCATGCCGTCCAGCTCAACAACAGAGCCCTGCGCCAGTTGCAACAGGTTCTTGATCGAAATCTTGGTGCGGCCTAGCTCAACGGTCAGTTGTACCGGAATATCCAGGATGAAATCAATGTCATTCTGGGTGCCTTCCAGTTTATTGTTGGCACTGAATTCGTTAAATACAGCCGTCTTGCTGGTTGGCTCCTGCAACGCCGAAGACTCCGCCTGGGTTTGCTCAGCCAAGGCTGCACCCCAGTCATCTTCCGCAATCGTCTGCACATCACCGGGATCAGACACTCCCATGGCAGCCATCGCTGCATTCATATCATCATCTGCACTGTTCTTGGCGGGATCCATAGCCATTATGACTCTCCTTGCAATTGCTCCTGACTACCGTCAGCGCGAATTAACTTTTCAACCTTAAGGGCGTACTGCCCGTTAAATACTCCATAACGACACTCCATGACCGGAATGTTGTCAATTTGTCCTTCTATGCTGTCACTGATATTAATCGGGATCACATCGCCCTCTTTGAGCTCCAGCAAGTCTGCCACCGTCAGTTTGCGCGTGGCCAGGTTAGCGACTATCTCGACTTCTGCGGCTTGAATTTGCTGCGTCATCAACTTGACCCAACGCTTATCGCCACCCAGGTTTTCACCTTGTAATGGAGAGGTCAGCAGGTCTTTGATCGGCTCAACCATCGAATACGGCACGCAGAAATGCATTTCGCCACTATTCGGGCCCAGCTCAATATTGAAAGTAATGGCCACCACCACTTCATTCGGCGTGGCGATGTTGGCAAACTGCGTATTCATTTCCGAACGCAGGTACTCAAACTTGATCGGATATACCGGTGCCCAAGCCTTTTCATACGATTCGAACATGATGCCCAGGATGCGCTGGATAATGCGCTGTTCGGTCGCGGTAAAATCACGGCCTTCGACGCGGGTGTGAAAGCGGCCGTCGCCGCCAAACATATTGTCCACCACCAAAAACACCAAGGTCGGATCTATCACGAGCACACCGGTGCCGCGTAAGGGACTAATGTGAATCAGGTTGAGGTTGGTAGGCACCACCAGGTTACGGATAAAATCGGTATATTTGATAATCCTGACCGGCCCGACCGAGACTTCAACGGTGCGGCGCAGGAAGTTGAACAGCTCAACACGCAGTAAACGCGCATAGCGTTCATTAATCATTTCCAGCGTGGCCATGCGGCCGCGCACAATCCGCTCTTGCGTAGCCAGGTTGTAATTACGAACGCCAGCCTCGTCTTTGCCAGACGCATCACTTTCGTCGTCGCCCTCAACACCTTTGAGTAGCGCATCAATTTCGTCTTGTGATAGAAACTTGTCAGCTGACATGATGACTCACTTTAAACAACTGGGCTCATAACATTACTGAATCACGAACGAGGTAAATAATACCTGGGTGACTTTCAGTGGCTTACCGTGTGCAGCGAGCGGCTTTTTCAGTTCAACCAGCAACTCTGCACTCAGTTGTGCTTTGCCTTCCGGCGTAGAAATATCGGAGGCTTTTTTGCTGGTAAGCAATAACAGCACGCGGTTACGCAAGGCTGGCATCTGTGCTTTCATTTTTTCTGCCAGCTCAGCGCCTTTCACCTCTACGGTCAAATCCAGTTGCAGGAACTTGTCATCAGGGTCTGGCAACAAATTCACGGTAAATGTTTCAAACTGCACATAAGTCAGGGCCGTTTTAGGGTCAGCATGACCACCAGCTTCCTCTTCAGGCGCCTCTTCCTCAGCGGCTTCATCTTCAGCAGCCGCCTCTTCATGGCCTTCTGCCTTCTCAGCATGCTTGGCTTTGGCTTGTTGTGCCTCCGGCTTTTTCATTAAAAAGAATGCAGCAGCGCCACCACCGGCAGCCAATGCCAGCACCACGGCCAATATGACAATGAGTTTCTTCTTGGATTTTGGCGCCGCGTCTGCTGCGCCTTCTGCTTTTGCCGGTTGTTGAGCCATGACACAAACCTTTCTTACATTAAACCTAGAGTGTTTATGGTGTCATTATGCGCAAAACAGCGCGCTGGAGATTAGCGGATAAAAGGGTTAAATCAGCGTTTAATCGAAATTTACACCCGCAGGCAGGCCGCTTGCCTGCCCACAGCTTAAACAAAGGTGTCGACCAGGCCACGTGCAACCGTGGTTTTAACCGCTTGCGGGGCAACCACTGCGTCAGCTTCACCTGCGGTGCCCACTGACTGGCCACCTTGACGCGAAGTCTGCTGCTCAAAATGCTGTTGTGCCTGCTGGCCATCACCAACAAAGGTTTGTCCCAGTTGCAAGCCTTGTGACTGCATGCGGTCACGCAAATCCTGCATACCATCTTCCAATGCCTGACGGACCAATGGGTTATCGGTAATAAAGCTGGTATTCACAGACTGGTTATCCACTTTCAACACTACTTGAATCGGGCCCAAATCTGGCGGTGACAAGGTCAGGCTGGCCACGTCATCGCCGCTGCCCACCATATTCATCACATGCTGGTTCATGGCGGTTTGCCAGCGCTCATTACCAAACGGCGCTGCAATTTGCGACATCATCACAGGGCTGCTTTGTGCCACACCGGCCGCATTCAGCCATGTGCTATTCGGCAAGGCTTGCGCGGCTGGCTGCTGCGGTAAACTCAATATATCGGCTTGTGCATCTGCACCACGCATTTCATTAAATGCCTGCGTTGTACGGCCGGTCTCGCCTGTCGCCTCTGCCATCAATTGAGCATTGACCTGGGTTTCAGAAATACCAGCGGCTTCTTTGCCAGTGTCGGCTTGCGCATTGCCAGCCAGTAACTGTTTGAAATCGGCGGCCTGATCATCCTGGCCTGCGTTGACTGCGGGCGTCGTCGGCATCGGCACAGCGGTGGTTTTGGTCATGGCTTCAGAGCTCAGCGGCAAAGCCAGGGCATTGCTATCAACGACAGGCAGTTGCTCGCTATCCACCGTCACGGCAGCGCCATCGGTACTCAACTCGGCTTTAGGCAAGCTATCGGTTTGTGCTGTCGTTGGGCGCATGGCAATCATGGTTTGCATCCATGGCGAAATGCCCGTCGGCAATTGATCATTTGCAGCCAGGTCAGCCAATAAACGTTTTTTACGCTCTTGCGCAGTTTCAATCACAGCCGCGGGGTCTTTTGTATTGCTGGCCGCAGAGGATGTAGTGGCTTCCTCAGTACTTGCTGATGTCTCAGCACGCGCATTCTCATCGCCACTCTCAGCCGCTGTTTTTTGTGCGCTGTCTTCTGATTTGACGGTATTGGATTGTGCCGCTGGTGCTTTTTCTGCAGCCGAGGCGGCTGGCGCTGATTCAGGTTTAGGGGTGTCGGCCTTGTCAGCCATTGTTTTATTGGCGACAGGCATGACAGGCTTGCTGCTTTGCTGCATTTGCTTGCGCAAAGCCTGGGCAAACTCATCAGAGCCATTGCTCTGTGCGTCTTGCGACACCTGATTGGCAGATGCTGTTTTCACGGCGTCTGCGCCCATATTCAATAGAGTTGCGGAATTTAAAAACGCCATATGACTCTCCCGGTCAACATTTGTTTTACAGACGCGTGCGTTTGGCACGGCTTGCAAACTCATCCATCAGTTTCTGATCGCGCTTGCCCTCTGCTTTTGCTTGCATCGTTTCCGCCCGTGTCATCAGTACCTCAAAGGATTTTTGCTTGCGCTGTTTTTCCTGCAATAGCTGTCGTTTGTGCAGGACATTCGCCTGACATTGTTCAATTTGAGCATTTTGACTGCGCACCGCCAATTCCAATTGCGAGAAAAAGCCCTGAAAATTGCGGTATAAATCGGCTTTGAGCCCTTTTTGAGAAGCCAGCTGCCATTGCTGCTCATATTCCTGCTGGTATTGTTCCAGCATGCTGCGCTGCTGTTGTGCCTGTTCAAGCAGTTGCATGGCTTGCGCCAGCTCTTGCATGGCAGCATCTACCTCATCTGTCGCCAGTTGAATCAGCAGTGTCAGCGTTTGTGTCGACTGTTTGGCCATCGCGCACTATTGCCTAGGAAATAGTTTGCGCCAATTGCTGCAAACAGGCTTGCATATAGGCACTTTCGTCGATGTCCTGCTGCAAAAATGCATTGATCTGGTCACGTTTCTTAATTGCGATATCCAGCATAGGATCAGAGCCTGGCTGATAAGCACCAACGGCAATCAGGTCCTGGTTACGCAAATAACGCGAATATAACTGTTTGAGTAAACGTGCTGCCTGTTGGTGCTCTTTACTGGTGATGTTGTGCATGGCGCGGCTGATCGACTGTTCAATATCAATCGCCGGATAATGCCCGCTCTCAGCCAAGGTACGGTTAAGCACAATATGACCATCGAGAATGGCGCGTGCAGAATCGGCAATCGGATCTTGCTGGTCATCGCCCTCGGTCAGCACGGTATAAAAAGCAGTAATTGAGCCCTCGCCCCTGGCGCCGTTACCGGTACGTTCAACCAGCGCGGGCAGCTTGGCAAACACTGAAGGTGGATAGCCTTTAGTCGCTGGCGGTTCACCAATCGCCAATGCGATTTCGCGTTGTGCCATGGCATAGCGTGTCAGTGAGTCCATGATTAACAAGACGTTTTTGCCTTGCTGGCGGAAGCGCTCGGCAATAGCAGTGGCGTAATTGGCACCTTGCAAACGCATCAGTGCCGACACATCTGCCGGTGCGGCCACCACGACAGAGCGGGCCAGACCTTCTGGCCCTAAAATCTGTTCAATAAATTCTTGTACTTCGCGGCCCCGCTCACCAATCAGGCCGACCACAATGACATCAGCGGTGGTGTAACGTGCCATCATGCCCAACAAGACGCTTTTACCTACACCAGAACCGGCAAACAGGCCCAGGCGTTGCCCGCGACCAACGGTGAGCATGGCATTGATTGCGCGTACGCCCACATCCAGTGTTTCTTCAATCGGTGCGCGCATCAGCGGATTAATCACCCGTCCACTCAAAGGCGCCGTAACCTCGGTTGAAATCGGGCCCAGGTTATCCAGTGGATTGCCCGCAGCATCGACCACCCGGCCGAGCAAGCCGTCACCGACCGGAAAGTGGCGTGCACGGTCCTGCGCACGACGGCGTGGCGGACGGCCAAACTGTGGCTTAGGCAAGGTTTCGGTGATTTCCATGCTGAACACTTTGGCACCAGGTACCACACCATCCACAGCAGACTGCGGCATTAATAACAGGTTTTCGCCATCAAAGCCCACCACTTCAGCCTCTACGCGACCACCATCTTGCAGGGGAATAAAACAGGCACCGCCAATTGGCATTTTAATCCCGGTCGCGACCATGATCAGGCCCGTGACCTTGACAATACGTCCAGCCACTTCTAATGGCTCTACCAAATGGATCAGTTCTCTACAGTCTTTGAGGTAACTTTGCCAGCGCTGGTTATGCACATTGGGTGGCAAGTCTTGTTCAACAGGCGCGGCAATCTCTGCCTGATCTGCCATGACATTGGCATCTGTGACTGGCGTCACACCCGCATCATTAGCTAAGTCTTCTGCCAACGCGGGGCTGGCCTCTACGGCGCTATTAGGTTCTGTCATGCTGGAATCAATCACAATCAGTGCATAGGCTGCACGCGTTATTCGTTGCTAGCGACAGGTTTATGCCAGTCATCCACGCGTGACAAGCCTTGTACCAAACGTTTCCAGCGCATTTCGTTACTGGCATCAATCTGGTTTTCTGCGGTTTCCACCAGGCAGCCACCACGCTCAATCTGGCTATCTTCAACCAGTTGCCAGCCTTGTTCTTTCAGTTGCTCACCAATATGGGCACGCAGCACTTTGGCATCTTCATGATGCACGATTAATCTGGCAGGCTGTTTAACTTGTGGCAGGTAATGCATGGCATCCAGTACCACAGGAATCACTGCTTGCGGATCCACCTGCAACTTGGTTTTCATCATGGCTTTTGCCAGGTCCAGCGCCAGGCTCAACACAGACTCGGCCACACTGACATCCTGCATGGCCAATGCCTGCTGGAAGCTGGCAGCCATTTGCGACAACTGCTGGCGCTCAGTGTCAATTTGCGACTGGGCATGTGTCATACCATCGCCGTAACCGGTTTTAAAGCCCTCTTCATAAGCTTCTTGTCTGACCTGTTTCAGAATCTGGCTGACCGTACGTGCATTTTCCTCAGCCTGTTCGCGCTCACGTTTAACACGCTCACTGGAGATGGAATCATCAAAGCTGGCCATCTCCCAGCGTTGATAGGCGCTCATTTGTTCTTTTGGAATTGCAGAAGCTACCATGAGGCACTTTCCTTATATCATGTGTTTATAGATACTGCTCACTGTCGCCTTTACCAGCCAGCATGATCTGGCCTTCATCTGACAGGCGACGGATAATTTGCAAGATTTGTTTCTGCTGGCCTTCAACCTCTGACAGTTTGACCGGCCCACGGCTTTCCAGGTCTTCACGCATCATGTCAGCTGCACGCGATGACATATTGCGGAAGAATTTTTCTTTCATTTCATCTGACGTGCCTTTGAGGGCTACGATCAGCATGTCTGACTGCACTTCACGCAACAGCACCTGAATACCTCTGTCATCGATCTCCATGATGTTGTCAAACACAAACATCTGGTCCATGATTTGCTGCGCCATATTGTCATCGTAGCTTTTAAGGCCATCCATCAGTTTGGCCTCAT
Source organism: Methylophilus sp. 'Pure River' (assembly GCF_046765995.1). NCBI lineage: Bacteria > Pseudomonadati > Pseudomonadota > Betaproteobacteria > Nitrosomonadales > Methylophilaceae > Methylophilus > Methylophilus sp. 'Pure River'. Next base: position 111,022 of record NZ_JBKOUE010000008.1, read on the forward strand.
GCTCGCCACTGATATAGTTCATGATCTCGGCAGCGGTTTTGACACCACCAATCGCTTGCCGCTTAATGTTGTCATTACCGGCCAGCATTTTCAGCATGCCTTCATTCAACTCTCGCAAGGCCGTCGGCTTGATACTATCCAGCGTGGCAATACGCAAGATCACGTCCTGGCGTAAACGCTCGGTAAAATGACTCAAAATTTCTGCTGACTGTTCTGCTTCCAAGTGAGACAAAATGGTGGCGATAATCTGTGGATGTTCGTTCTTGATAAAGTCCGCCACGCTAAAGGCATCCATCCACTTCAGGCTTTCTATGCCGGCCGCATCTTGTGACTGTGGAATGCGGTTCAGCAAGTTGGAGGCTTTGTCGTCGCCAAAGGCTTTGATCAACACCGAGCGGATATAGCTGTCTGAATCGAGGCCGAAATCACTGCTGCTGGCAAAGTCCAGCATGAATTTTTCCAGCACCTGCTCGACCTCTTCGCGTGGCACCGGTTTCATCGACGCCATGACGATACCCAAGCGTTGTACCTCTTTCGGAGACAAATGCTTCATCACTTCAGCCGCCTCGTCTTCGCCGAGCGCCAGCATCAAGATTGCACTTCTGGTTAATCCCTGGTCACTCATGCACTACTTCTCCGCGGAGGTCCAGCTGGACACAACATTAGCCACCATACGTGGGTTATCTTTTGCCACTTGCTTTGCGGCCTGCAAGGTCTGATCCAGGCCGCTTGGTAACGCTGTCGCATCACCACTCAAGGTCACTAAAGTATCATCACCTTCTGCCCCTGCGGCGCCTGCAATAGGCAGCCCGTCAGGACCGGTCAGGGCGGCAGCGCCGTCAGCCAGCGCCTGCTCTTTCTTGTCGGCGCCTGTCAGTTTATTGGCCATGGGTTTGAGCAGTTTTTTGTAAACCATCATCAACACAATCACCCCTGCCAGGAAGCGCAACGCATCTTTACCATACTCAATTACCAGTGGGTCTTTCCACAATGGTGGCTCAGCCAGTTTTTCCTGCGCTTCGGCAATAAACGGCGTGTTGACCACAGAAATCGTATCACCACGTTCTTTGTTAAAGCCCATGGCCTGCATGGCGAGATCACTCACTTGCTGCTTCTCGGCATTGCTCAAGGCACGGTAAGTCGTTTTGCCTGTGCTATCAACCACCGGAATATGATTCACCACCACCGCTACGTGCAGGCGCTTGATGCCGCCTTTGGCTTGCTGGATGTAGCTGACTGTTTTGTCCAGCTCGTAGTTGGTGGTGTTATCTTTTTGGGTATTTTGTGGCGGTGCCGGTGGCGCAGCTGGGGCAGCACCTTCTGCGCCCGGCGCCTGCGCACCCGGCGCATTAATCGGGGCAGTAGATTCACCTGGTGGCTGGTTAGACAAGGCACCAGGCACCGCACCATTACTGCCGCTGGCATTTTGTGACTCATGGCTTTGCGCGCTGCGGATCGCCATATCGTCAGGTTTGGTATTGGGCTTGTATGACTCGTTGGCTTGCTCGGTCATCGAGAAGTCAATCTCTGCGCTGGTTTCAGCGTGCACGTTCTTGGCACCCACGATAGGAGTAATAATCGATTCCACGCGGCGGGCAATGCTGTTCTGCATATTTTCCACGTAAGCCATTTGTTCCGGATCCAGACCGTTTTGTTTTGTCTTGTTAGCATTGTCAGACAGCAAGTTACCGTTCTGATCCACAACCGTCACATGATCGGCAGATAAATTAGGCACGCTACTGGCCACCAGATGGACGACTGCAGCCACTTGCTGGCCATCCAGGCGGCGGCCATTATGCAGGTTTAACAACACGGAAGCCGTTGGATATTGTTGTTCGCGCACAAACACGCTCGGCTTTGGAATGGCTAAATGGATACGGGCGGCCTGCACAGCTGAAATAGACTGGATACTGCGTTCGAGCTCGCCTTCCAGGCCACGTTGAAAATTGACTTGCTCCACAAACTGCGACACACCAAACTTCTGGTTTTCCAGTAATTCGAAGCCGATATTGCCACCTTTAGGCAAACCTTGTGCGGCCAGTTTCAAACGCACCTGATGCACCTGGTCAGCAGGCACCAAAATCGCATTGCCGCCTTCAGCAAACTGGTAAGGCACACTTAACTTGTCGAGTTCGGCCACAATGGCGCCACCATCTTTGTCGGCAAAGTTAGAGAACAACACACGGTAATCCGGCTTCTGGCTCCACAGCCAGAACACCACCATCACGGCAACCACAGCCGCAATACCTGCGACCAATAGCAGCTTCTGTCCGAGTTGACCAAACATATTCGGTGTACCGTTGGACTCACCAGTTGATGTAAGTAAGGCAGCGTCAGCAGCCATCTGAACCTCCATGTTTACTACCGCAGGTTTTCTGAGCCCTGGCCCGATACGGCTTAGCTGACTCAAAAACACCTTCTTGAACTCGAATGCGCTTTAAGGACACATTCACATGGATCACATTATGCACTTACTCGTTATTTTCAAATGCGCAAATAAGACGGATTAATGTTGCCTATTTTACAAAGCGCCCGGTAGCACAGGATGCTAAAGTGTCTACCATGACAATTAAGGGCTTAATCTGCCCATGATGATGAAAGGAGCCCACCATGAACGCAGGCGGTATTGATGCACAACGCATCTCGTCCATGCTGGCACAATTGCGTGCAGCCGCTCAAAAACCTGAAGGTTTGGGTAGCGCGGCCATCGCAAATCCAGTGCAGAAAACCAATGCAGCAGCCCCGACCAGCCAGGTCAGCTTTAGCGATGCATTAAAAGCCTCGCTGGACCAGGTCAACAATATGCAACTGCAATCAGAAAAGCTGGGGCAGGATTTCGCCATGGGTAATGACAATGTCAGCCTGTCTGATGTCATGATTTCAGGCCAGAAAGCCAATATCGCCTTCCAGGCCACGGTGCAGGTACGCAATAAACTGGTCACCGCTTACCAAGACATGATGAACATGCAAGTCTAAAGCGGCATATTCTGCATTGACCGGCTACACAGCAGGCGGTTCCCGGGTTTCACCCTGCTCTAATTGATATAACCATGCCAGGATCTCGGCAATCGCCTGATACAATTGTGGCGGAATATGGGCATCCAGCTCTACTTGCATCAACAGGCTCAATAAGGCCTGTGACTCATGCACATACACTTCATGTTCTTTCGCCAGCGCAATAATGCGCTCAGCCAATAAACCATTGCCTTTGGCAACCACACGTGGCGCAAGGTCACCGGCCTCATAAGCCAGGGCGACTGCAGACTGCGTATACAGTTTATCCTGCTGCATACTGCCGCCTGTCTTGCGCTGTGTCATCCTGGCTAATCTGCAAAGACTCCAGTTTTAATCCCGCCGACTGCAAACTCATGGCCAACTGGCTACGGCCAGACTGCATCTCTTTCAACGCCTTGGCATCTTCCGGTTCAACACGCACGCTAAAGCGGCCGTTGACCATGGTGATCTTGACTGACACCTCACCCAGACGTGGCAAATGCAAGGTCAGGTCACTCTGTAAACTGTTCAGCACCGGCTCTTCTGTCGAATGGGCCGAGGTTTCCTGCTCGTTCACTTGCCATTGCATGGTTTGCCCTGGCCAAACCTCGCCATGCCACACGACGCGCTGCTGTTCCAGCACTTGCAACTGCTGCGCGACCATCTCTGGTGGCACCAGTCCGGGTTTGTTTTGCGGCTCTTGCAAGAGCTGGTGCCAGGGGCGGCTACCTAGTGCAGCCTCCTTCAGGTGCGACTCGTAAAACAGGCCAGAGCTATCCAGCGCATGTTTCAAGTCTTGTGCCAGTACTTGTGGTTTCTGCGGGCTATGGCTCACTACCGTTTGCGCTTGCAAAGCAGTGGTTTGTTGCTGAAACTCAGAAGAGCTGAGCCAGCGTTGCAAATGCTTGGCCGGGCTGCTCAGTTCAACCAGGCTGGCTTGGCCAGCAGCCGTTTTGACCATGTCTTGCAGATGCTCGCCATGATCAGACTGTGACATATCCGTCAGCAAGGCAGTCTCAGCCAAGCGTGCCGTGCCAGCATTAGCCTGGCCACTCCCAGGCTGCACACCCCATTTTACTTGCGGCAGGATATCTTTGCCTGCGCCTTGCTGCGCCAGGCCCATAAACTGCATATGCAGGGTTTGCTGTTGTGCCAGGTGAGCAGGCAACTGCATCTGTACCGTTGCTGGTGCTTGATTAGGAAGTTGGATTTGAACCTTGAACTGTGCCAGTTCTGAGGCTTTGGCGCCCCCTGCTTCTTTTTGCAGAATCAGGCCAGTGAACTGCATGCCAGGCCGCATACGCTCCCATAACGGGGCTTCAGACTGCGTGCCTTCGACCGGCATGATCGAAGAAACTGCACGCAAGCTCTCTGTTTCACTCGCGATAATACGTTGTGAGAGAACTTGCGGGATCGGTAACATCTATATCACGTCCGGGGGGATGCGTGCATGTAACTGCGCATCAAAGATCATGTCGGTGATGCGGTGCATCACCGGATAGAGCAAATTTCTGATTTCACCATCATCGGCCAAAATCTTCTGAACCAGTGCCTGCTTGCGTGCATTGAGTTCTGGCGTCAATGCCTGAGATTCGAGGCGCATGGTTTGCTCCAGGCTTTTAACCACTTCGAGTTTAAGCATATAAGACTGCTCCAGCTCGGTGACTTTTTCCCAGGCATCCTTGCGTGCCGCAATCAGCATCTGCTCCATCAATTTTGCGGCAGATTCGTAAGTATTAATCAGTGCTTGTGACATCTTAGGCTCCGGCTGTGGCCAAACGGTTAACTTGCCCCATCTGTTGCAATTCATTTGTTTTCTGGGCGACCATCTGGCCCAAAGACATATCCGCTTGCACTGGACGCGCCATTGCTGACTTTTCCAGTGTTTCCCACGCGCTCTTTAATTCCATCAGTAAATGTTGAATTTCTTGTACTTTTTTGACATCCTGACGCACGCTGGCTTCCATCAGCGTACGTGTCATGTATTGATAAAGCTGGTCAAGGTTTTGTGCGATGTTGCCACCCGCGCGCTTGTCCAGGCAGGCACGCAAGCCGCTATCGACGATGGTGACTGCTTGTGTCAGGTATTCGCCTTTTTTGGCAATATCGTGCTGAGCCATCGCTTGCTGGGCATGAATGCAGGCCGAAATTGCACCGTCATACAGCATGACGATCAGTTTCAATGGGCTGGCATCTACCACACCGGTTTCCAACCCTACGCTTGCATAAGCATTGACACCTAATTTTTTCATCCCGAACATTTTTGACTCCTGAATTCTGCTTTAAAGCGTATGGTTTACGATAATTTGCCAGCCGCTCGCTACAGACATCTACCGCTTCAACTAACTGTTAGCGCTAATCGCGGCCAGTTGTGAAGTCAGGTTACTGCTGGTGCTCTGTAAGCTACTGAGCAGTGCATCCAGTTTTGCATACTGGGCGCGGTAACGTGCTTCAATGGCGGGCAGCTTGGCACTTATATCATCGGCCTTTTTGTTCAAATCTTTAATGGAACTTGAAATACCATCTGTTTTTGTTGTCAATGCGCCATCGGTATCTAACCAGCCGTCCAGCAAGCTGCTGAGCTCGCCTGCCAGCCCTTTGCTAAAGGTGACAGTGCCACGACTGCCAGTCGCAGTCCCAGTGACGCTCAGTTGCAATCCATAGCTGCCATTGCCGATCACACCAGTAAGTACAGAACCAGTGGTATTGGCCGTCACACCGTTAATCGTACCAATCGCATTGACACCATTACCGCCCAGTTGCGAGATATTCACCGCATAGGTCCCAGAGGCCGTATCATCCTTGCTGCCTAGAAAAGTCACCTGCGGATCGGTAGAGGTCGCCGACGGCGAGAACAATTTGGCCACATCACCGACGTTGTTGGTAATGGCTTTTTGTAGTTTAGTGCTATCCAGCGATAACGACCCATCCGAGCCCATGCTGACGCCGATATCGCTCAGGGTTTTATAAGTGGTCGCTGTAGGCGAAGAAGCCGATAACATCGACTTTAACTTGACCATGATGTTGCGCGCCGTTGAATCGCCCAGCAAGGCACCATTGGAGGTCGACCCCGCCGACACAAACTTGGTCAGGTTGCGCATACTGGTATTCAGCGCGTTATAAGCATCGACAAAGCTTTGTACCGAGCTTTGTATGGTATCCGTGTCTGTCCCCACACTCAGCGTATTGCTGGCCGAGGTGACCGTCTTCAGCGTCAAAGTGACGCCCTGAATCACATCAGAGACCGTATTACTGGCCTTACTGATACTCATGCCATCGACCGTCAGCAAAGCGTTCTTCGCTGCGGTCATTTGTGTCATGTTATTGCTACTGGCCAGCGGATCATAGGCGAGCGCAGACAAGCCGCCAGTGTCGGTGTTGTTACCATCATCATCGGCTACCGATATTTTGAGGCTATTCACCTCGCCGGTATCTTTAGACGTAATCACCAGGCGATTACCGGTACCGTCATTAACAATAGAAGCCGAGACAGACGCATTTTTTGCATTGATCGCATCACGGATACCTGCCAGCGTATTGTTGCTGCTGGTGATGTCTATCGTGATATCGGACTTATCGGCATTCGCTGTAAATGAGGCAGGCGTGCCGCCATTGGCAGCAGTGTAAGTACCGAAAGAGATGGTGAGTTTGCCGGTGCCTACAATATCGGTCGCGCTGCTGTAAGCAGGCGATGCCAGTTTTTGTGAGGTCGCCAGTTGCGTGACTGACACACTATAGTTACCAAGCACGGCGGTGCCGTTGGCGGTGGCGCTGATACTGGTCGCATCACTCGCGGTCACCGATTGCGCATTAAACTTGGCAGCGGTGGCCAATTTGTCGACGGCCGTTTGAAACGTACTTAGCCCGCTCTTGAGCGTGCTATAGGCTGACAGCTTGGTATTGTAAGACGATATTTTGGTTTTAATATCGGTAATGGGTTGCTGTTCCGCCTGCATCTGGGCAGTGACCAATGAGTCAATAGGCAGGCCAGATGCGCCAGTAGAGGATACAATCGATGCCATTTCTTAATCTCCCAACCGAATTAAAACGCAATATCAGGCTGTCTGTCGTACCACCAGCCCACGTAATTTATCCAGCGTTTTACTGATGGCAAGGACTTCTTCATTGGGAATCTGGCGTAATACCTTTTGTGTTTCGGTATCCACCACTTTCACAATGATACGGTCACTGTCATCATCGATAGAAAACTCTATCGTTTGTAACGCTGGTGCTACATACTCATTTAACTTTTTGACTGCACCGCTAATCGCGGCTTTGTCATTCACATCGGCAGCAGCTTTATCAGCAGCTGATTCAGCATATTTCACCAGTTTCAAACTACTGGCTGCCTGTACACCCTGCAAACTACCGCCTACACCACTAACAAATGAATCACTCATGATGTTGCTCCTTTTACCTAGGCCAAATCCACAGGGTCTAGGCCTGTGGATTTAGCGTTACCGAATGATGTATTAGCCTCTCAGCAATGTCATCACTTGGTTAGGCAACTGGTTCGCTTGAGCCAGCATCGCAGTACCAGCTTGTTGCAGAATCTGTGCACGTGTCATCTTGGCTGTTTCTGAAGCGAAGTCAGCATCAGTGATACGTGACTTGGCAGCTGACATGTTCTCAGACGCTACACCCAGGTTGCTTACTACTGAAGCAAAACGGTTTTGGTAAGCACCCAATGTCGCACGGCTGGTGTTCACTGTGGTCAGTTGTGCGTCAATCGCTGTAATCGCAGATGATGCAGCAGCAGCTGAAGACAGGGAACCGGACAGAGAAGCCGCTGCAACAGAAGACACACTAATCGTATCGCCACTGTCAGCACCAATCTGGAAGTTGTAACCAGCACCGAATGCTGCCTGGCCGTTAAACTTGGTTGCAGTACCCAAACGAGTCAGTTCTGACTTCAGTTGTGAGAATTCTGTATCCAGGTTTGCACGGTCACCAGAGCTGTAGGAACCGTTAGCTGCTTGTACAGCCAGTTCACGCATACGTTGTAAGGCATCAGTTGCGCTGCTCAAGCCACCTTCTGCAGTTTGCAGGAAAGAAATCGCGTCGTTAGCGTTACGTGTTGCAACATCCATACCGCGAACTTGTGAGTCCATACGTGTTGCAATCGCCATACCAGCCGCGTCATCTTTAGCGCTGTTAATACGCAGACCAGAAGACAAACGTTGAATGGAAGTGTTCAGGCTGCTTTGTGAAGCGGTCAAGTTACGTTGTGCGTTCAAGGAAGCCAGGTTGGTGTTAATTACTGAAGCCATGTTAAATCTCCTTTAGAGTCGTATATCCAGTTAAGTGTCAAATCGTCATGTTACTTTCAACGTTGATCGCTATTTACCACTTAATGTTTGCTATCTAGCGTTGTTAGTTGTGTTATCGACCGCTTGCGAAATTTCTTTAATACTTATTGCAAATTTCTTTTTTCGATCAATCATGCACTTGAAACTATTTACGACCCCTCCACTAAAATCTTTAGCCTTTAATCAAGAACTGCACAAAATTGTTTACATCAATCTATTCTATAAAAGAATGTGCCTTCACCATTAACCGAGCTAAATAGAGAATCAGTCTTAATTCCGCTTTTAAAGCACACCGCTTCCAGGCCTTGTTCATGACCGCTCTATCACACAAGATATAAGGCCGGTTTTCCGCGTTTATCTGCAAATCATTCTTAGGCGTTGCCAACGATAATCAGGCTATCCAATTCGCATACCTTATATAAAGGTATTCAAAAGACTACGAAGGAGTTTTGCATGGCATCCGTTTATGTAGGTATGACTGTAGATATTCTGCACCATGGCCATATCAATATTATTGAACAAGCCAGAAAGTATGGCGACGTCACCATCGGTCTGTTATCCGACGCTGCAGTCGCGGACCATAAACGCCTGCCCTACCTCACCTACGAACAACGCAAACAGATTGTCAGCAATATCCGCGGTGTGGTGAATGTGGTGCCGCAGGAAGAATGGGACTACGCTCCCAACCTGCTCAAATACAAACCAGACATCATGGTGCATGGTGACGACTGGCTGGAAGGCCCATTGGTGCCCTACCGTGACCGTGCGCGTGCGGCACTGGCCGAATATGGCGGCCACCTGATCGAGATTCCTTATACACGTGGCGTATCTTCGAATGAAATGCTCGGCCAGATCCAGGCATTGGGTACCACACCGGATATCCGCCGCCGCACTTTGAAAAGATTGCTGACCGTCAAACCGATTTCACGTTTTATTGAAGCACACAACCCGATCTCGGCGCTGATTGCCGAGCATGTGACGGCACAACGTAATGGCAAGACCTGCCAGTTCGACGGCTTCTGGTCTAGCTCACTGACCGACTCTACCGCCCGCGGCAAACCCGATATTGAAGCGGTTGAGATCAACAGCCGCCTGTCTAATATTAATGACATCTTTGATGTCACCACCAAACCTTTAATTATGGATGCCGACACCGGCGGCAAACTGGAGCACTTTGAACTCAATGTGCGCAGCATGGAACGCCTGGGTATTTCCGCCACCATTATTGAAGACAAGATCGGTTTAAAAAAGAATTCCTTATTTGGCAACGAAGTGCCGCAATTGCAGGACGAGATTGAGCCTTTCTGCGAAAAAATCATGGCAGGCCGTGCTGCACGCGTCAGCGATGACTTTATGGTGATTGCACGTATTGAAAGCCTGATCCTGGAAAAAGGCATTGCCGATGCCGTCAAACGTGCACAAGCCTATGTCGGCGCTGGCGTCGATGGCATCATGATTCACAGCCGCCAGAAGGCCCCGGACGAAGTGTTCGAGTTTGCCAAAATCTTTAAATCAGAATTCCCGACTACTCCTTTAGTCTGCGTACCAACCAGCTACAACAAGGTGACAGAGGAAGAACTGGCCGCACACGGCTTTAACCTGGTGATTTATGCCAACCACATGATGCGTGCGGCTTACCCTGCCATGCAGAATGCCGCCATGGAAATCCTCAAAAATGGCAGGACAGCAGAAATCGAATCCAGCCTGATGTCGATTAACGACGTGCTGGAACTGATTCCAGGTACTAAATAAGCGGAGCACATGATGATTCATGCTGAAGACTTTTTAAGTGCATTGCAAACAGAACAAGTGCAATTTTTTGCCGGGGTGCCCGACTCATTACTTAAAGAATTGTGCGCCTGCTTTTCAGACAAGCTGGCAAAGGATCAACATGTGATTGCCGCCAATGAGGGTGGTGCGATTGGCCTGGCCATTGGCCACTACCTGGCAAGCCATCAACCTGCGCTGGTCTATATGCAAAATTCTGGCCTGGGCAATGTAGTCAACCCGATTGCGTCACTGGCGGATCCGCAGGTGTATGGCATTCCTATGTTATTGGTCATTGGCTGGCGCGGAGAACTGAATGCACATGGCGAACAGATCCATGATGAACCGCAGCATGTCAAACAAGGCCAGATTACCTTGTCACAACTTGACGTGCTGGGCTTGCCTTACCAGGTAATGGCTGATGACATAGACACCGCCCATGCGCAAATCCAAGCATTGTTGCAGCAGGCGATGACACGTCAGGGCCCTGTAGCACTGGTGGTGCGCAAACAAAGCTTTGCGCCGTATAAGCCAGTCAAAACAACAGCAGCCCCCGCCTCTGCCCTGGCAGGTAAATTGCCGGTGCTGGAAAGCCGTGAACACATGATTGGACAAATTGTGTCAGCCTTGCCACAAGACGCTGCCGTGGTGGCCACCACCGGCATGGCCTCACGTGAACTGTTTGAGCTACGCAAAGCGCAACAGGCCGGGCATGGCCGCGACTTTCTCACCGTGGGTGGCATGGGCCACGCCTCGCAAATTGCCTGTGGCATTGCGCTGGCACAACCAGACCGGCAAGTCGTCTGTATTGACGGCGATGGCGCCATGCTGATGCACATGGGTAGCCTGACCATCAGCGCCCAGCAAGCCAACTTGCTGCATATCGTATTGAATAATGGTGCGCATGACTCCGTGGGTGGGCAACCAACCGTCGCTGCGCAATTGGCATTGGCCGACATTGCCAGTGCCGCGGGCTATGCACAGGTCTACAGTGTGTCTGGCGCAAAACAACTAAACCAACTCATCCCACAAGTCCTGCGCAGTGGCAAAAGCTGCCTGATTGAAGTGCTGTGCCGCAAAGGTGCCCGTGCCGACCTGGGCCGACCTACCCGCACGCCAGCCCAAAACAAACAGGACTTTATGCAATTTTTAACCGAGGTGGAATATGCTTGAAGCAACCACCACCATACACGCGCATGTCGCGGCCCAAAACCAGCATAAAGTGCTGTTTACTGCGGGACCGGCCAGCTTGCTTGAAGAAAACCTGCTAGGCCTGCGCCCGTGCTTCGGGCGTGGTGACCTCGACTACAATCAGGTTGATCATGCGGTGCTGTCCGCCCTCAAGCACATGACTGGCCACGCGCAGATCGCGCGCCTGCAAGGCTCCGCCAGCCTGGCGCTGGAAATCGCCAGCCTGAACTTCTTGCATGGCAAGGTACTGGTGATAGACAGCGGCTATTACGCCCAGCGATTAGTCAGCTTTGCGCAACTGGCTCAGCGTACGGCTGGCCAGGTGTCACTGGTCACCGTCTGCGACTGGCAGCAACTGGCCAATATCAGCGGCCGTTTCGACTGGGTCGTCGCCTGCTATACCGAAACCAGTGCTGGCCTGTTGTTGCCAATTGCTGATTTGCGCGCATTGGCAGACCGTGTCGGCGCCCAGCTTATGCTGGATGCCACGGCTTCTATCGGCCTGGAAATAGATCATGGCCTGGCAGATGTGATTGCCTATAGCTCCTGCAAAGGCCTGTTTGGCCTCACAGGCGCCTCATTTATTGCATTTAACCAGTTACCAAAACACGAGGTCGACTCGTTTTACCTCAATCTGGCGACACATTTGGAACGCCGCATGACCGGCCCTTACCATGCCATGGCCTCGTTATATGAAGTGTTGCCCAAGCATGATGACTTGCGTGAAGCGGTGTTTATCAACAAAGCCCAGATGCTGAAAAAGATTGGCACTTATGCCACGCACCCCGTGCACTACCAGCCCGTGCTATGCACCTGGGTAGATGCCACGGTCAGCAGCCAGGATAGCCGCGCAGTGCTCTACCAGCCACGCGGGATCAGCCGTGGCAGCGTCGTCTGCCATCTGGGCGAAGCACACCTGGGCAGTGCAGCACGCGGCGCCATTCTCGATTTACTGGAGTTACAGCCATGACACAGCCATCCAAACGCATTATGGTCGATATGTCAGCGACCTTAATCCATCATGGTCATGTGCGCCTGTTAAAAGCGGCTAAACAGTTAGGTCATGTGGTAGTTGCACTGACCACCGACGAAGAAATTCGCGCCAAGAAAGGCTATGAGCCTGAGCTGGATTACGCGGCCCGTGCTGAAGTGTTACTGGCCATGCGCGATGTAGACGAGGTTGTGCCTAGCCCCTGGCTGCTTGATGAAGCCTTTATACAGCAACACAAGATTGACCTGCTGGTGCACGGCCACGATAACAGCAACCCGATTGCAGCCGAAAAATTACATATTTTGCCGCGCACAGAAGGCATCAGCAGCACCTTGTTGCGTGCCCGCGTGCTCAAAGCCGTCAGTCAAAAAATGGAAGCAAACACATGAGTAACCACTGGCAACAGATTTGGGAAAAGCGCAGCCTGCAACCGCAGCATGCCATCACATTGGAAACGCTGATTGCCCTGGATGGCTTTGATAGCGGTGCAGGCAAAATTGACCTCGCCGACTGGCAGGAATATACGCGCCGCATCAGTGACAAGCTGGGGATGCAGTCTGGTGACTCAGTCTTTGAGGTAGGTTGTGGCGCCGGGGCATTCTTGTATGCCCTACGCCAGCAGCATCCTTTAACTGTTGGTGGCCTGGATTATGCCGCCGGACTGATTGAAGCCGCGCAACAGGCCATGCCTGATGGTGATTTCCAGGCCATTCCTGCGCAATCGCTAGACACCAGCAAGGAATATGACTTTGTGATTGCCAACAGTGTATTTCATTATTTTGACGAAGCCATGGCCGCCGAAGTGCTCCAGGCCATGTGGCAAAAAGCCAAGGTTGGCATCGCAATCCTCGATATTCCGCATGCAGCCACCCGCGAAGCCTGCGAGCACGCACGCCGCGATGCGCTAACCGTTGCCGAATATGAAGAAAAATACCGTGGCTTGCACCACACCTATTACACCCCTGAGTGGTTTAGCCAGCAATTGCCGGAAAAACCACAGCAGGCATTTGAAAGCTGCGTACCCAATTACGCACAAAGCCAATACCGTTTTAGTGTCATTTTCTCTAAACGCTTGCATGGATAAGCCATCATGACGAATACCCCAGCATCACAGCCTGTGTTCACTTTCTTTTATACCGACAACTGCGAACGCCAGGCCCTGGCGCCAGTCGCCGACGAAATTGCGAGCAGAGGCTACCTCATTCAATGGAGTACAGACTCCAGGCAATATGCCGAAGTCGGTGTGTATTGTGAACACGCCTGCAAACCGAATGCCGGTTTTTCTGTCGTGCTGCTGCACGACCTGGCACAGCGCCATGATATCTGGCCACACTTCTGGCATCATGAACCATGGACCGCCTTTGATATGGGCATTGTGCCTGGCCCGGCCTGGGTCGAGCGCTGGCAGACACAAACTAACTTTAAACAGGCACGTCCTAAATTGGGTGTGTTTGACCTCGGTTGGCCCAAAGCCGACCTGGTTTACCGCAACCAGGAAACCTTTAAACAGGAAGCACAAAAGTTGCGCGAACAACTGGGCCTGAAATACGAACACTCCATCCTCTACGCACCGTCCTGGGAAAACCACGGCAAACAGGATGAATTTGTGCAAGCCCTGAAAGACCTGCCGGTCAACCTGTTGCTGAAACAGGCGCCCTGGTCAGACAAATACCGCTGGGTGCTGAACAATATCGACGCAATGGATGCGCTGCATAGAAACTGCGCCGACAATGTCTATGTCGTCGACCGCGAAGTCAGCATCATGTATTGCCTGGGCCTGGCGGATGTCATGGTATCGGATGAGTCCAGTGTGCTCACAGAAGCCTTGTTGCTGGATGTGCCTGGCATTGCGGTCACCGACTGGCTGATTCCAGATACTAACCCACCACGTCCGGCTAGCGTGCCTTATGACTATGTGATTAAAACTGTTAAAGCTGATCTGCGCCGTACGGTAGAGCACGTCTTAGAGAACGCCGCTGAATACCAGCAGCAAATCACGCAAAACAAACAGCATCAATTTGCCCATCTGGGCCAAAGTGCAACCTTGATTGCAGACAATATTCTTGCCGCCCTGGCTGGACACACACACTTACCCACCCCGGCGCTCAAGGCACAAGTAGACATAGACCGGACCACCTATCAGCAGGCCGAAAAACTGGCGGCTGAAGGTGATATGAAACTGTCTACGCAAATGATGCTGGAACTGATCAAGCAAGAAAGTAGTTGCTGGGAGCCCTATAATGACCTTGGCACCCTGCTGGTGAGCCAGGGGCAATTTGAGGATGCCGAACTGCTGCTGGAAAAAGCCGTATTACTGGCGCAAGAAAACCCTGCCATCCCACTCAGCAACCTGACAGAAGTTTATTGCCTGCAACAAAAGGCCGATAAAGCGCTGGCAACCCTGGCCAAACTGAGCAAATATACGCCTAACCCGGTCGGCTCTATCCCGCATATCCGCCGCTGCATGGAAACCATGTTTTAAGGCCATTCAATAGTTTTAAGACCATGGAATAGTTTTAAATAATGCCATACGGCATCTTAAAAATCCGGCCACGTGATAGTCGCCGGATTTTTATTGGCCGTCATTTCTGACAGGCAACAAAAAAGCATGCACATTGCTGTGCATGCTTTTGTATGCATACGTCCCGTATTACGTAAACAACTGACGTACAGGTAACTCCGCCCGTGTGAACTCTGCTGTGAGGCCATTCACCACATGCTCTGGTGCGCCTTGCGTCATGTTTTGCAGGCGGTTAAACACGCTGATCAACGCTTGCAACTGGTCATCGCGGTAATAGTATCCATTCTGCTCCAGCACAGCCAGCGTCAAGCTGCCAACATTGGTTGGCGTGCTGGCGTGTGGTTTACCGCAACTACGCACGCGGTGCAGCGTGAGGAACAGGCCGCGCAGGGCCACAAAAGCCACTGGCAGTGGAATCGCAAAGTCCCATTCCAGGTCAAAGAAATGGCCCTGCCCGGCTTTGCCCATCACAAAATTGGTCGGCGTCGCATCAAAATACTGAGAAGGCAGCAACGTGGAATACCCGGCAAATTCCGGCAAGGTTTTGCCACCAGTCTGGGCGGCGGCTTCCAGGCCTTGCAACCAAGGCGCAGCCCAAGCCGCCAAGTCTTCCACACGCCAGCCAGGGCGGTTCATCAACTGGGTCAGTTTGTCCATCCACAACTGGCCACCATGATAAGGCGCATGCTCCCAATCAGCTTGCAGCAATTGCGCCGTTTCGCCGGTATTGCGAGTGCGGGTTGCCAGGCCTTGTGCATCATGCACAAACTGGGTTTCCTTGCTGAACACCGCCTGGCGCTGGCAACCATAATGCGCTGCCAAGACATCCGGGTGCAGTTTGCCAGACTGGCGTTGCGGATAAGCCACGAACATAAATGAGTTGGCGACATCTTCCACCAGGTTGTTACGTGCAATCACCTGCCAGGCGTTTTCCAGTGAGAATGTCGGGTGACGTGGCGATTGTCTGTCATGCACCACCGAGCCTGCCGCCAAAGCGCCCACATCCCAGCCTGACGCACGATGCGCCTGGTTAAAACCTTCCGGGTAAATCACGCTGACGGGTGTTTTGTAATCTGGCAGCGGCACATACAACTCTGTGGTTTCAAAACCGGCGCTACGGATCAGGGCGTCCAGCTCTACACGGCCAAAGGTGATCGGGCTGGTAGTGCTATAGGAGTCATTAATCCCATACATGGCCTGCCCCATATGGTCTTCAGGCGCGCCGCAGAAATACTTGAGGCCTAGCTGGTTCTCAATCGCCACAATCAACATGCCATCTTCTTTAAGGAAAGACTTGGCGGTTTGCAGCAAGAAACGCAAAGGATCGGCTTCTTTCACATACACCTGCGCATATTCAAGCACGCCGATCAGGGTCACGACATCAAACTTTTCATCAGTTTCAAATGACTGGATCAGGTCAGAGTAAATTGTCACATTGTTGAGATCGGCACAACGCTGGCCGATCACACGCGCACGGTTCGGGCTGCCTTCCAATGCCACCACTTCGCCACCCAGCTCGCCGAGGAAGCGCGTAATCGCACCACAACCGGCGCCCAATTCCAGTACCTTACCGTTAGCAATTTTGTCCGCAAACGGGCGCAGCAAATTGGCGCGCTGCGAAGTCAGGTGGTAGTAGCTTGGCCAGTCCGTGGCTTTAGCTGCCAGTTCGCTGGAGAATACGCTTTTGTCACGTGACTGGCGGATCATGTCATACAGGCGTTGTTCGGCATTGCCCACATCCTGGTAGCCAAACGCCTCAGTCTGCGCGCGCTGGTAGAAGTTATCTTCAGTACGGTAGATATACGGCCCTTTGCGAACCACATCAGCGGCAGGCGCTGACTGGCTGTATTGGTGTTGCAGCGCATCGGCATCGGCGGCAGCCAGGCCATTCTGGCGGGCAAACGTGATGACATCCAGCACCTCATTTCTTGGCGCGGTGAGTGACAGCACTTCTATATATGCTTGCCAGTAGGCAGGTTGTTGCGGCGCTAGGATCACAGCTTGTTCTAGCAGTGGCAAAACTTCTTCGGCCTTGCCCGCTTGCTGCGCCAACAAGCCTAGCTGGAAATACGTTGCTGCGTGCTTGTCGTCTATGCGCAAGATTTCCTGATAAAAGCTCATCGCCTGCGCCAAGTCGCCTTTTTCTTGCATTTGCAGCGCCAGCTGAAACACTTCAGCAATCGAGTCGTGCAGTGTGTTAGCTTGTGGGTTAAGTGTTGTATTCATAGAGATACCTTTATCAGAGGGTTCAGTCGCGCCCGGCGCAACAGAAGGTTCTTTCAGCGTTAAAGAAGGAATAGCAAAACTGCTCGCAGCGTGCCCCTGGCACCAGCGTTGCCACATCTGCCGTAGTGCCTGTGACAGAGCCTGCGCCAAGGGTGCCGCTTGTGCCAGCGGAGACTGCGTAAAACGGGCGCGCATAGTGGCGCGTAAATCAGCCAGTGCCTGCAGGTCAGACAACACCTGCCCAGCCTGTTGTACATAGTGTGCCGGGCTTGCAGCAATATAGTCATTCAAGCCCAGATGCTGCATCAACGCCATGGCCCCACGGCTGGCCAGGCGGTCACCGGCCACACATAGCGTAGGCACGCCCATCCACAAAGCGTGGGCGGTGGTGGTCACGCCATTAGAGGGGAAAGTATCCAGGCAAATATCGACTAAATGATATTGCTGTAAATAACTCAGCATATCGGTGCGAGCATAAAACGATAAACGGCCTGCAGTAATGCCTGCGTCGGCAAACCATTGCTGCAGATGTTCGCAGGCGCCTGCTTCTGTCATACCGCCTAATACCATGCGGCTGCCCGGGCAAGCCTGCATCACAGCAGCCCATTGCTGCACGGTGGCCAGGGTAATTTTATTGGGGCGGTTAAAGCAGCCAAAAGTCACATAGCCATTGCTGAGTGCAGGCAAGGCATTGACGGCTGGTGCCTGTGGATGCGGCACAAATGGCGCATTCACCGGTAATTGCACCAGTTGCTCGGTAAACTGCTGGTCAAACTGCCCGGCTGGCAACAACGCTCTGTCAGCCAGGTAATAATCTATAGACGTCAGGCCTGTGGTATTCAAATAGCCTAACCAACTAGCCTGCACAGGTGCTGGTTTTCTAGCAAACGTCAGTAAGCGGTTGCCGGAAGTGTGCCCGGACAAATCGATCAGGACATCAATCTGATCTTGCCTGATGGTCTCTGCCAGTGCTTCATCGGATACGCTTGAAACCATGTGCCATTGTTTGAAATACTGACGCATCTCGGCAGTGACTTCGTCCTCCAGTGCGTAATTGGCATAGGCAAACAATTGCAATGTGCTGTCCTGCGCCAACGCAGGCAACAATGGCAACAGGAAATGCGCCACTGAATGTGCACGCAAATCGGCGGACACCAAGCCTACACGCAGCGGACGTGCTGCATCACGCGTATTGCTGTGCGGCTGCCAATTGGCTTTTAACGGCGCCTCATAGAGTGCGGCGTAAGCGGTATGCGCCTGTAACAAAGCCTCGTTATCCACGTGGGCGGCATGCGTCATGCAAAACAGCAGATTGCTGAAGCAATCGGCATATTGCGGCTGTAATATCAGCGCCTGTTTAAACTGCTTGATCGCTTCATTCACTTCACCCAGGTCTTTGAGCACAATCCCCAGATTGTTATACGCCGCGGCATAGTCTGGTTTCAGGTGTATGGCTTGGGCAAAGGCATCCGCTGCCGCAGTAAGATCATTTTGTGCCTTGAGCACCAAGCCATAGTAGCAATGCTCTTCAGCGCTTTGATGATTCAACGCAAGCGCCTTACCGGCCGCTACGCGGGCATCTTTCTTCTGGATCATCAATACGTCAGACAACATTTTCCAGCCACTTAACCAGGCAGGATATTGCTGCAATAGCGTGTGCAATTCGCTTTCCATTTGTGCATATTGCTGTTGTTCAAATAATGCCAGCAATGCCTGTTGTGCTTGATCTGATGGTTGCTCTGGCGCCAGCGATGGCAATTGCCAGTCTTGCATCAATGTTTGCAAGGCTTGTTGATGCTGGCCGCTGTTAACGGCTTGCGCCAATACCTGCTCCAACTCGGCTATCGCACCACTGTGTTTGAGTGCCGTCAGGTAGCTGCTTAACAACTGCCACTGTGCTGGGGCCAGCGCATACGCCTGCGCCAGCAAGCGCAATGCCTCTGCTGGCTGTTGGTTCTGCCAGTAAATCAGGCCCAAGTTATGAGTCGCAAGTGCATGCTGGGCATCTACCGCCAGAATCTCCTGGTAAAGCTGTGTGGCGGTTACAAAGTCACCCTGCTGCTGTGCGTGCAAAGCTAGGTCAAATACCTCGGACATGGCGGCCTGCATCGCTGGAGGCGTAGTCTGTGCTACTGGCGTTGCCTCCCATTTTTGGTGGTAACTCAAATAGGTTTCGCGCCAGCGTGCACTACCAAACGCGCCGCCACTTTGATGTGTCATGCGCACTGGCCACACGCCTAGTTTCAACCCGGCACGTGTCGCCGTGCGACAAAAATCCAGGTCATAAAAATGAAACTCAAACTGCTGGTCAAAACGCACACCGCTTTGTAATAAGGTTTGTTTATGCGCGGCCAGGAATACGCCATCCATGAGCTGGCATTCGCCAGACACATCGCCATAACTGGAGGCCGGACCAAAGGCATGCTGACCATGGCTGACGGCACCACGCAAGTATCTGGCATCATCCCAGGTGAATTGCAAATCGACAAAGCACCAGCCAGGCTGACCGGGCTGTATACGGGCATTACCCGCAATACCAATCACATCATAGTG
Source organism: Methylophilus sp. 'Pure River' (assembly GCF_046765995.1). Taxonomy (NCBI): domain Bacteria; kingdom Pseudomonadati; phylum Pseudomonadota; class Betaproteobacteria; order Nitrosomonadales; family Methylophilaceae; genus Methylophilus; species Methylophilus sp. 'Pure River'. The sequence goes on from NZ_JBKOUE010000008.1 coordinate 130,574, forward strand.
ATCCAGCCCGCGCTGTATGGTCTGGACAAAGGTGTTTTCATCCAGCCAGACATCGTCGTGGATCAATACCAGCAATGCCTGGTCCGGCGCAGCGGCAATCGCTTCGTTAAACACTTGCGACAAGCCGCGTGTATTTTCATAAGCCACCACTGGCATCAGGCGCTTGTCCTGCTGCATATGGCGCTTGAGAGAACGGCCAAGCGCTGAGTCACGCCAGAAAGCTTCTTCTGTCATGCGCGTGGCACTGACTACCCACACTGGTTGCTCACTGCTAAAAGCGTCCTGTACTGGCGATTCAGCCAGTAATTGTTGTGGCTTCAGCTGCAACAGTGCCTGTTGCCATAATTTGAATAGTAATTGCTCAAAGTCCTGGGCAAACTGCTCGGCATTCATCAATGGTGAAACCAACACTTGTTCACGCAGTTGCGCACGCAATATGGCCAGGGCATCCAGATCACTGGTCAAGGCAATCGCTTTGCTCACGTATTCCTCACAGCTGGTCGCTACCCAGTCAGCCAATCCCACGCAATGCATAAAGCTGGCACCCTGGCGGGCAATCAATGTGTCGCCCAGTAAGGTCAGTGTTGGGACGCCCATCCATAAGGCTTCACACGTCGTGGTACCACCTGTGAAAGGGAAAGTATCCAGAATCACATCAATCTGGTGATGGTTACGCAGGTATTCATCTCTGGGCACCATGCCATGCAAAGTGCAACGCTCAGCAGAAATGCCATATTGCTGCAATCTGGCAAGCGCTTCTGCACGCACCAGGCCATCATTAAAGGCTTTGCTTTGCCAGAACAGCTTGGCCGTTGGCAAGGCCTGCAAGACCTCGCCCCAACAAGACAGTACGTCATCGCTGACCTTGCTGTAGTTTTGAAAACAACCAAAAGTCACCACACCACTGGCCAACGCGGGCAAGTCATTCACAGCAATCTCAAACGGCGGTGCGGTAAAGCACATACGCGTATGTGGCAGGTGCACGACTTGCTCGGTGAACTGGGTCGCCACCTGCGCATCAATACTCACCGGATCAGCGATGACATAATCCATCACCGGTAAACCAGTGGTGCCCCAATACCCCAGCCAGGTGGCCTGCACAGGTGCAGGTTTATGGGCAAAGATCGGTAGGCGCGTGCCACCAGACAGGCCGGATAAATCGAGCAGGATATGTATCCCATCTTCACGAATCTGTTTGGCGGCCTGCGCATCGGTCAGCCCGGCCAGAGAGCGCCATTGGTTGCATAAGTCTTTCAGCTCGTGCGAAAACGCATCTTCACGGCCATCGGTCGAGTAGCCATAAACCTCAAGGCGGCTGGCATCAAATGCCTGCAACCAATGGTGCAGGAAATAGCCTACCGGATGTTTACGCAAATCAGCCGATACCAGGCCGATACGAATACGCTGCTCTTGCGCATGGACATTCCAGCTGTCGTACGGCGTCACTTCGTGCATCATGGCGGCACCTAACCTGTGGGCGTAGTCCAGGCTTTCTTCCGCAGGCAGGGTATTGCTGTAACTATTGGCAAACAGCAGGTTTCTGAGCGCCATCATATGGGTAGGCTCAATCTGCAAGGCTTGTTTCAAAGTTGCAATCGACGTTTCAATCTGCCCCATGTCCAAATAGACATTGGCCAGGTTGATATACCCAGGCATGAACTCAGGCTTGATGCGCAGTGTTTTTTCCAGGCAGGCAATTGCTTCGGTATACCGGCCCAGCATGCGCAAACTGATACTGTAATTGCTCAAGATACTTTCTGACTCAGGCAACTGCGCTAATGCCTGTTCACAATACACACACGCTTTGTCATAAGCGTTTCTGGCATTCTCAATCAAACCAAGATTGCCCAGCACATAAGGATTTTCCGGATCCAGCGCCAGCGCCTTCAGGCAATAATTCTCAGCCTCACCGTATAACTGCTGATTCAGCATCTCGGTGGCCAGGTTATTCAGCGTCTCCGCACTCACCTCTTGCGCCTGCATGATTTGATCAATATAGGCCTGGTACTCCCTGGTGCGGTGCGTCACGCGATAAAGTTTGGCCAGATTTTTAAGCAGTGATAACTCGGTTGGATTCAGTGCCATGCCCGCTAGCAACCACTGCTCAGCTTCTTCCACGTCACCATGCTTCAGGTATAAGGCACCCAGGTAGCTGTAGGCCTCAACATAGTCTTTTTGAATCGCAATCGTTTGCTGATAGGCAGCAATCGCTTCGGTCGTATTGCCAAGTTGATCCAGTGCCAACGCCATATTGAAAAAAATCACGGCATTGTCAGGCTCAATTGCCACCGCTTCGCGATAGTATTGAATCGCCTCCAGGGGTTTATCAGCCTCATGCAACAAGGTCGCCAGTTCAAAATTGACACGGCCATCCTGCTGGTGAATATTCAATCCCCGGCGCAGTAGCTTTTCCGCCTCTTTTACTTGCCCTGCTTGCTTGAGTACACTGGCCCAGTTGGCATAAGCCTGGCTAAAAACCGGGTTTAGTTTGAGCGTTTGGCGGTAATATTTGATCGCCTGCGTGGTGTCTTGTAATTGCGCATACACGTTGGCCAGGTTATACAACACCTCAGCATCTTTCTTTAATCGCTTGCTCGCTTGCAAGAAAGCATCGGCAGCCAGCGCCAGCGTATCTTGTTGTTGATAAAGGCTACCTAACAACTTCCAGGCCAAGCCCTCTTCAGGAAACTCACGGGTGATCTTCTGCGCCAGGGTCAAACACTGCTCCCAGGCACCCTGTTTCCAGGCCTGGGTCAGCGCTTGCATCCAATAGCTGCAATCCTGCGTATTCGCGGCAGTAGATTGCATATGGCCTGGCGAGAGTTTCATAAATAGAGAATTCCAAAAATTTTCTCTTATTATTCAAAACTCTCGCGCATTTGCATTGCTTAAAAAAAGCGGCAAAAACCAGCTATCTTCACTGTTCACTGAATGTATGAAACACACGTATTGCTTGCCAGCCCGCATAGATACTGGCATCGCAAGTCAATCCATGTTTTTTTGTGGCAATAGACTGGCAAAAAGATTTATTCAAGAATCAGGAAAGCATGCCGTAAACCTCACGCCAATAAAAAAACCTCCGGCAATAGCGGAGGTTTTTTCAGCGAAGATTGTTTCTTAGGCTACGTGCTCCTGCGGTACGGCAATATCAGGCTCCCAACGCACCAGGCTATATAAATCACACTGCAAATAAGCGCACAGCTTATTCAGGTGATCGGTGCTGGCATTATAGGATTGATCTTTTAACATGCGATGCAAGGTCATGCGGCTAATCCCGCTGGCATCTGCAATTTCAGTGATGGTAATGGTTCTGCCCCACTCCAATTGTTTTTTAAGAATAACCGTCTTTAACTCTACGTAAATCACACAACTTCCTGACTTCAATGGTAATACCTGCTCTACACGAGAGGCGAAACATCATCGACTCAGTGTAAAGATGGCTTTATTGCATGTGTTGATTGACATCAACCCTGGTTGAAAAGTGCTACCAGCCACACACAAGCAGATCATTATACAATTTTATAAAGTGTTGACCATGCGTGAAATGACGCAGACAAGGTAATTTTTAGGGGCACATTGCTAAACTTGGTTAACTTGCTAGGCGAGTATGCCAGCCGCATGTAGGATAAACCATACAAGTTTTATTCGCGCCGCAGGATGCAGCGCATGGCTTAAGTGGGCTATTGGCAGGGTAAAACCATTGAGATCATAATCAGCACATAATGATTAAAACAATCAAAAACATCTGGGGGTCACGTCATGGACTTAGATTTACTCAAAGGATACTTCTCGTTCTTTAGCACGGCTAAGCGGGCAGACGCAACCAATCACGCCCTAATGCAAAAATGCTATGACGAAGGCTTTCAAGCCTCTTCAGAAGGCTTGAAACACACAGAAAACCCCTATGCCGAAGGCAGCGAAGAAGCCCGCGCCTGGAGTCGCGGCTTCTGGGTGTGGTAAACGCTTATCTGGCGCCAACTTCATGCGCCGTTTGATTATTTGATAATGCCTTCGCTAAATCCCGTGGCGCATCTTGCTGCTTGCGTGAGCCAAACAGATGGGAATATGCCCAAGTAAATTCAGCGCCCATCAGGAATATCTGCGCGGAGTAATAAATCCAGATTAACAGCGCAAGCAAAGAGCCCGCAGGCCCATAGCCACTGGCAAACGCACTTCTGCCAATATAAATACCGATCAGCCATTTACCCACCGTAAATAATGCGGCAGTCATCGCGGCCCCAATCCAAACCTCGCTCCAGCGAATACTGACACGCGGCATGATTTTGTAGATCAACGCAAACATGCCAGTCGTCAATAAAAAGCCAAACACAACATTCACCACACCAGCAACGGCCAGCCATCCCGCAAAGACAGGCGACCACCATTTATTGATCGCAGATAAGCCCGCGCTAAAAACAAGCGAGACCATCAGCAAAAAGCCAATCCCCAGAATCATGCCAAATGACAACAATCTGGCATGTATCAAACTCCACACACCGTTGCTTATCCTGACCGGCGCCCTCCAGATACTATCCAGCGCAGTCTGCAATTCGCCAAAAACAGTGGTTGCCCCTACCAATAACAACACAATACCAATCGTGGTCGCAGTAATCCCCTCGGTTGGCTGGTTGGTGCTTTCTAGCAGATTTTGCACCACCAGTGCGCCCTGCTCACCTACCAGATGGGTCAATTGCGCATAAATTTCACCACGTGCCGCTTCCTGGCCAAAAATAATGCCGGCAAGGGAAATCACAATCAGCAATACCGGCGCAATGGAAAACATGGTGTAGTACGCTAAAGCAGCGCCCATACTTTGCGCACGGTCATCACGCCAGGCGGTAAAGGCGGCTTTACTTAATATCCAGAGTTGTTTGATTGTCATCTCGTTGCCCTGCTTTGTGAGCATTGTTCAATGATGATAAGGGTATAGGAATGGAACTGCTCTATACATCAGACGACACCGCACCATCCTGTCAGAAATCTCTGATCACAGGCGCTGGACTTCGAAGGAGTAGTTTGAAAGTGAAAAAATAAAAAACCAGCTTTTCAGCTGGTTTTTTTATTTTGGTGCCCGGAGCCGGAATCGAACCGGCACAGCCGTTAAGCCGAGGGATTTTAAGTCCCTTGTGTCTACCAGTTTCACCATCCGGGCGGCAGGTCAACAAGCTTTTTATTTTAACACTCTGTGCTACTTTGCGTAGCATCCAGAATGTGTGCTTGAGAGAAATTTGGAGCGGGAAACGAGTCTCGAACTCGCGACCTCAACCTTGGCAAGGTTGCGCTCTACCAACTGAGCTATTCCCGCATATTTGCTACATGAGACTGGAGGCGCGAGCCGGAGTCGAACCGGCCTAAACGGCTTTGCAGGCCGCGGCATAACCGCTTTGCTATCGCGCCAGAACCAACAACATAAAAACTTCTTATGTTAAAAAGGGAAAGCGGCGCTTTCCCCGAAATTTGGAGCGGGAAACGAGTCTCGAACTCGCGACCTCAACCTTGGCAAGGTTGCGCTCTACCAACTGAGCTATTCCCGCGTATTTCCTTACGTCATGTGTCGTAAAGAAGCTGGCATTTTAATGATTTTGAGACCGGTGTCAAGGACGATTTTGAAAATAATGTTTCTTTTTTATGATTGCTTTTTTAGATGGTTTCGCGTATCGCCGGCCAAGCTGCGCGCAAGTAGTAACCCATGGAAATCAGGGTCAGTAATGCGGCGATCACGATCAGCCATTCACCCAGCCATTGCACATCTAACCCAAACAAAGGGTCATACCAGAGCAATAAGGTAATCGCGACCATTTGCGCAGCCGTTTTGACCTTACCCACCATGGCCACGGCAACATTGGCACTTTTGCCTATGCTGGCCATCCATTCACGCAAGGCACTGATGGCAATTTCGCGACCAATAATAATCAGCGCAACCACCGCGCCTGCGCGATTTAACTCAACCAGTACAATCAAGGCCGCAGCGACCATGAGTTTGTCGGCCACAGGGTCTAAAAACGCGCCAAATTTGGACATCTGGTGATATTTGCGCGCCCAGTAGCCATCCAGCCAATCTGTGAATGCCGCCAGGATAAACACACTGGCAGCGGTTAAGTTGACCCAGTGGGCTGGCAGGCCATTAGCGGTGACAGCATTGGCAGGCAGGTAAAAGATACCGACAAACACCGGAATCATGCCGATGCGCAACAAGGTAAGTATATTTGGGATATTCCACATGTTTATTCGTCTATGGATGCATACAAGGGCCATTTACCCGCGATTAATGCAAGCGGTCGTAAATGGTTTGAGCCAAGGCCAGGCTAATGCCTTCGACTTGGGCAATCTCGTCTATGCTAGCACTTTTTATCCCATCCAGGCCACCAAATCGCGTCAGCAAGGCTTTGCGGCGCTTGGCGCCAACGCCTTCAATCTCTTCCAGGCTAGAGGTGATTCTGGCTTTGGCGCGTTTTGCACGATGCCCCGTGATGGCAAACCGGTGCGCCTCATCACGAATTTGTTGTAACAAGTGCAAGCCTGGATTATCGGTAGGCAAGTTCAGCATTTCACCAGTGTCAGAGAAAATCATGGTTTCCAGACCAGGTTTACGCTCCTCCCCTTTGGCAATACCGACCAATAAAATATCCTCCAGGCCGACCTCCTGCATCACTTCAATCGCCACGCCAAGCTGGCCTTTGCCACCATCAATAAAAATCAGGTCTGGCCGCTTACCCTCGCCTGCGGCCACTTTTTTATAGCGGCGCGTCAACACATCGCGCATGGCAGCGTAATCATCGCCTGGCGTGATGCCAGTGACGTTATAACGGCGGTATTCGCTATTCTGCATGTCACCACGGTCAAACACCACGCAACTGCCCACCGTGGCCTCGCCCATGGTATGACTGATATCAAAGCACTCAATGCGCTCGGTATTCTCTGCCAGCTTGAGCGCTTCGCGTAATGACAGCAAGCGTGCCTGTTGGCTGGCTGAGGTCGCCTGGCGCTGCTGCAAGGCCAGTTCGGCATTCGTTTGTGCCATTTTGAGCCAGACTTTTTTATCGCCGATGGCATTGGTCAGCACACGGATCTTGCGCCCGGATTGCTCGCTCAGCATGTCTTCAAATTCGGTTTTATCAATCTCGGCGCCACACACCAACAATGGCGGCGTATTTTGCGACAGGTAATACTGGGTGATAAACGCTTCTACGGTTTCAGCCAACTCGGCATCCTGGCTATTCTTCGGGAAAAAGCTCTTGTCACCCAAATGGCGGCCACCACGGATCATGACCAGGTTAATGCAATGCTGGCCTTGCACTTCTGCGCAGGCAATCACATCGGCATCACTGACGCTAAAGTCACTGACAAACTGTTTGGCCTGTACCTGACGCAACGCCTGGATACGATCACGCAAAATGGCCGCCTGCTCATACTCCATCGCCTCAGCCGCCACATTCATGCCATCTGCCAGTGAATCAATCACCTCACTGGTCTTACCTAACAGAAACATGGCGGCATGACGTACATCCCCGGCGTAATCGGCTTCAGAAATCAACTTGACGCAAGGCGCTGTACAGCGCGCAATCTGATATTGCAAACAGGGGCGCGAACGATTGGCAAACACAGTATTCTCACAGGTGCGTAGCTTAAATACCTTTTGCAGCAACTGGATGCTCTCGCGTACCGCTGGCGAACTCGGAAAAGGGCCGAAATACTGGCTGCCCTTGCGCTGCGACCCACGATGGAACGCCAACCTGGGATACGCATCGCCAGTCAACGCGATATAGGGATAAGACTTGTCATCGCGGAACAACACGTTGTAACGCGGCATCAAGCCTTTAATCAGGTTGTTCTCCAGCAACAGCGCTTCCGCTTCGGAACGCGTCACCGTGGTTTCGATATTGGCAATCTGCGATACCATCATCTTGGTGCGCGGACTGGCCAGGTTTTTATTAAAATAGCTGGAAACCCGTTTTTTCAGGTCTTTGGCCTTGCCAACATAAATCACGGTATTTTCCGCATTGAGCATGCGATAAACACCAGGTAAGTTAGGCAGGTTTTTGAGGATGGGCTTGGGGTCAAACATGACGGCATTTTAGCACCAGATGTTTGCTCAAGTGACTCCCGTCAGATGATCAAGCTTGAAAGAAACTGTCAGCCGTTAAACAGCTATTAATTAATCATCTAGTGGTTCCCATTTCTTTATCCATTGCTTAACGCTCTTTCCAGATTTGCTTAACGCCAGTGGATAAAATCGTCGTCGATATCTTTTGCCGTTGTATAAGACAACTTCCCTGCTCTGCGCATCTGGATATCTCTGATCTAAACTCTCTTCCAACAGTTCATGCGCTGTGAAAGGTAAAAGCCCGCGACGTTTAAGGTCTTCTTCAATGTGGCGAACTTTCTCTGCCGCCGCCTTAGCTTCCGCATCCAAAGGATTAGTGCAATTGACAGAATAGGCAGCCGACCATCGCTCGGCCACCTCATCAAGCGCTGCATTTGCCAGCCTCAAGTCTTCAATGGTGTGCATCATTTATCAACTTAATTGAAAAACTCGCTTATCAAGATTGAGCTAACCTAAAAGCTCGCCACCAATTGCCCAGTCTTCGTATTCCACCTCGTCAAATACAATGTAGGTGTAATTCGCCGGTTTCTGGGCGTGTTTTTGCAGGGTCTCGGTGATTTCCTTGGCAATCAGTTTCTTTTGCTCTTTGGTCACAGAGCCTGCAAGTTTGACATTGACGTAAGGCATATTGACGCTCCTTTAATGAATCAAAAATAAATTAGTGGTGATGGCCGGATTTACCGCGATAGATATCGCGGATAAGGTTGAGGGTCACCACTAATAACAGCAATGAAATCAGGATAGACAAAATCGGGTCTATGGTCATCCAGCCAGTAAAATAAATCACCACACCAGCGGCGACGGCAGTCACCGAACCGAGTAGATCACCCAGTACATGCAAAAATGCGGCGCGGTGGTTCAAGCTGGCATCGCCGCCGTGATGCTCGTGCTGGTGATGCATATGCTTGGCCACAAACAGGTTAATCAGCAAACCCACGAGCGCGATCACACTCACATAGCCACCAGCCACTGACACTGGATGTTTGAGGCGCTCGATGGCTTCGATGACAATGCCTGCTGTCACCAGCAACATGGAGACGGCATTAATCATAGACACACGGCGCTCGGTTTGCTTCGACGCCGGATGGCCGGTGCGCGCTCTGTGCGCGGCCCACATGGCTAAGCCGAGTGCCAGCACATCAAATAACATGTGCCAGGCATCACTGAGCAAAGCCAGCGACTGGGTCCAGATGCCGCCGACAAACTCTACAACCGTGAATAGTGCAATGGCCAGGAAAGGGATCCAGAAAGGATTGCCATGTGCATGGTCATCATGGCTATGGTCATCATGGCTATGGTCATCATGGCTATGGTCATCATGAGAGTGCTGGTCATGCGTAGCGTGATCGTGTGCGCAATCTTCATGTGAATGATTGTGCGCATGCGTGTGTTCGGTGTGTGTATGACTAGGTTTCATGCTTGCATGCTAATGCAAGTTACCCGGTTTTCACAAGAGCGCGCAGACTTTGTAGCTTATAATGGCGGCTTATTGAGAATATATGCATGCTAAGTTACCGTCACGCCTTTCACGCTGGCAACCACGCCGACGTCTTGAAACACTGGATTTACAGCCTGGTGCTGGATTATTTTAACCAGAAAGATAAAGCTTACTGGGTCATAGACACCCACGCGGGCGCGGGCCTTTATCGTCTCGATAGCGCGATAGCCAACAAAACCGCGGAATATGTGGATGGTATCCAGCGCCTGCAACAAGGCCAGCCGCCCGAAATTTTTGAGGGGTATTTGCAGGCAGTGGCAGATGCAGGCCAAGGTGACGCGAGTCTTTATCCTGGCTCGCCTTGCATTGCCAGCCAGTTTTTAAACCCAGCCGACAAATTACGTTTATTTGAGCTGCACCCGGCAGATGCTGCATTGCTGGAGCATCAGTTTTCGGCGCAGAAAAGACAAGTGTCTATCCAGCAAAAAGATGGCTTTGAAGGCATTAAAGCCTGCCTGCCGCCGCCCACCAAGCGCGGCATTGTGCTGATAGACCCGCCATATGAGGTGAAAGATGATTATGCGCGCGTGGTCGACTGTATTAAAGATAGCCTGAAACGTTTTGCGACCGGTACTTACCTGATCTGGTATCCGCGCCTGCAACGGCCAGAGCCACAGCAAATGATAGACAAGCTGCGCAGCCTGAATACAGATTATCTGCATGTGACGCTAGATGTGCAGCAACCGTCAGCGGATGGCTTTGGCATGTATGGCAGCGGCATGTGGGTGATTAACCCGCCATGGACGCTGCGGCAGTCTGTAGAGCCACATCTGCACTGGCTAGCAAACACCTTGGCACAGGATGCAGGCGCACAAGCGGCTTGTGAAGGCCAGCAACGCTGACTAGTCACTAGTAGCGGATACGCGTGCGCCGCTGCGGATCAGACTGATTATTGATGGTCACACTAAACGCGTTGACCGCAATCGTTTGCCGGGTAGCGGTCTGGATACGCACACGCCACTCACCCGCAGTGAGGTTGGTTTTGTAGGTATAACCGCGGTAGCCACTGTCGCGGCCGCCGGTGAGTGAAAAACCAGGCATGGAGACACTCACCCACTCACCCTTCACTTTCTTCTGCCAGTCATGCAGCAGCTTGGTGTGCAAGCCTTGCGGCGCAAACACTGCTGAAAAACACACCAGCTTTTGCCCAGGTTGTAGGTAAAAATGATCACTGTCCACCCGCCAGAACTGCCACCACGGCGATTTCTCAACGGTCATCCAGTAACCTTCAGGTGACTTTTCCAGGTCATAAGCGACAACTACGGCCTGCTTAACCAATGGCACAGGCGGAATCATGTCTGCGCGGTAAGCCAGCATCAGCAAACCGGCAATCACCCACACAGGCCAGATACGGCCTGCATGATGCGGCGCGCGCTGATACAGCACATAAGTCACGGTCGCGCCCAGCACGGTGCTCAAATAAAACCAGGCAGCATGCACGCTGCCAAACAAAAACGGAAAAGCAAAGTTACACCACAAAATCGTGCACAGACCAAACATGCTCCAGCACAAACTGAGGCGACGATATTCGCCCTCCATAAACTCATTGGCTACCAGCAACACACCCAAGACCAGTGTGACGACCCAGGCCAGGCCATAACTGGAGCTTTTAAAATAAAGGATGAACAAGGCGCTCAGCAGGCTGCCGAATAAAAACTGTAATATCCAGTAGGGCCAGTCCTGTACAGTCCAGCGTGAGAGTTTACTTTGTAACCACTGCCAGCTTAACAAACGCTCGCCCATACGCCTGACCGAAGAGGAAGGCTCAGCCAACTGGTACATCAGTAACGCGGCCAGTAATAAATACCCGGCAAAAATCGCCATGTCGGACAGCGCAACTTTTTTGCCTATGGTAATGGCATCCCAGACAAAGCCGCCGATAAAAAAGGAAATCGGCAACACCATGCGGCTACGCGCCAGCCAGCGCGACAATCTGGAAGGCTGTTCAGTCTCAATAGGGTGAGTCATGCAGATAAATCGATAAAAAGGTCAGAATATCGGCATTTTTATCACAGATGCAGTCAACCATACTATTATTTTGGGTTGCCAAAAGTAAACTTCCTTTGATAATCAAATCGAGCCTGCTAAAATTTAAGTTATCTTAAGAAAAGTCCGTTAACTATCAATATAGGTTAGATTCACCATATAGATTAGATTTTTCCTGCGCCAGTACCGAGTAAGCGTATAACCCTGAACATGATTGAGCATGCGAGATTTAGTTAGACAGTTAAAGCAGAAAGTGACAGAAATAAAGTCTATCAGTTATGAAACTGAGCAGGCTCTTATCCGTGTTGTTTTCGTTAGTTTTATCACACTCTACCTCCTGGTCAATCACAGCAGTTTTGAGCCCGTATTACTTTGCCTGATTTATCTGTGCCTAGGCTTTCTGATGTTATACAACATCCTGCAGAATCCGCAAAAAAATGAAAAGCGCCAGTGGACGGCGATGATCATGGACATCACCGCCACCTCGCTTGAACAGATGATTTCGGGTTCAATGGCTGGCGTGTTTATTGGCATTTACCTCTGGCTTATCATCGGCTATGGCTTGCGTTATGGCACCAAGTTTTTTAAAGGCTGTTATGTCTTCAGCCTGATTGGCTTTAGCCTGACCCTCTATTTAAATCCCTACTGGAACCAGCACCAGCATTTAGCTTATGGCTTTTTACTGACCTTGCTATTGATTCCGCCGCATGCCTTACGTCTGCTGGTTAGCTTAGAAAAAGCCACCAAGGAAGCAGGACAAGCCAGTGAGGCAAAAACCAATTTCCTGTCCAATATCAGCCATGAAATGCGCACCCCGCTGAACGGCATTATTGGTGCCAGTGAATTAATCGCCCAGACCAAGCTGGATAGCAAACAATCTGAACTGCTTAAAATGGTAGGCACCTCTGCCTCCAGCCTGAAAAAGCTGATTAATGACGTACTGGATATCAGCAAAATCGAAAAAGGCAAAGTGGAGCTGGAAGAAATCACCTTCTTCCTGCCGGACCTGATCCAGCGCCTGCAATTGATGTTCCAGATTGAGGTCGAACGCAAACAGTTATGGCTCAGATTTCACCTTGACCCGCTGGTCGAACGCCATTACGTGGGCAGCATGCATCACCTCGAGCAGGTGTTAACTAACCTGATTGCCAACGCCATTAAATTTACCCAGCACGGAGGGGTTGATGTTGTGGTTAGCGTGATGCAGGGGCATGCCGACATGAGCAAGCTCAGCTTCCGTATTCGCGATACCGGTATCGGCATTAAAAGCGACGCCTTGCCATTGATTTTTGATAGCTTCACCCAGGCAGACAGTAGCATTACCAGACGCTATGGTGGCACCGGTTTGGGCACGTCTATTGCCAAACAGCTGGTTGAAGTCATGGGCGGTAAAATAAGCGTCACCAGCCAGGAAAATGTTGGCACGACCTTTGTAGTGAGCCTGCCGTTGATACATGCAGTTGCGCCTGCGCCGCAGGCGGTCAACGAAATCAACCTGGATAGCCAGTCAAATGTGGTGCCATTAAGCAGCCACACTAAATTCCGTAAAAAAATTCGTGTGTTGATTGCGGATGACAATGTGGTCAACCGCTTGATCCTGAACGAAACCCTGCAAAGAATGCACTGCGTGGTCAAAGCAGTAGACAACGGTGATGCCGCGCTGGACGCATTGGAACATCATCAGTTCGACTTGATGATCCTCGATTACAACATGCCGGAAATGAACGGCCTTGAGGTGTTTAACATCCACAATGCCCTGCCTGGCAGCAAACCGATCAGGACCGTGATTCTGACGGCTGATGCGACTAAAACCACGCAAGACCGCTGTTTACGCGCCGGTGTGTATCAAGTATTGACCAAGCCTGTGGTTTCAAGACAAATCCAAAGCCTGATCGAAGCCATCGCCAGCACGATTGAAACTGAACAGGTCGCGCAAGTGGCGCCTATCAGACGTAGAAAACCTAAAAACACAGCCGCAGAGCCAGCAGCAGCCACGCCTGTGGCACCCGCATTTATTGAGTCAAGATCACCTGATTCGCCGATGAGGGCTGCCAAACCTGCCTCTACGCCTGGCCCCAAAATCGCCAGCATCAGCCCAACCGTTGAACCATTGCTGGATGATGACCGCATGGCACACCTGTTAAAACTGGGTGGCGGCGAAGCATTCCTGCACAAACTCATCACAGAGTTTATTGACTCCACCGACGTCTTGCTGCGCGCGCTGGGTAAAGCAAGCCTTGATTTAAACTTCGAGCAAGTTCATAAACTGGCGCATGAGTTGGCTGGTGAATCGGCCAACATGGGCCTGATTCCACTTAGCAAACTCAGCCGCCATTTACTGGGGTTGAGCATGGAAGATGCCCAGACTATTTCCGGCCTCTATCAGGCCGTCGCAGACTGCTACGAAGAGACGCGCACGCAACTGCAACAACATCGCAGCAAACTCTCTTCCAAACGTTCTCATAAATAGCCGGGCACCTGCGCTGCTACACACTACTGATTCACTGCCATATGATGGTCTATTGGCAATACCAGCGGCTGTTGTGGCGCAACGTCACTCAGTTGCGCTTCATTAGGGAACAAGCGTGACTGGGCGCGATAAAAGCGATCCATCACCTTCAAGTCTCGCTCTGTCAGCCGCAAGGCATTTTCCACCCACACATCAACAATATCCTTGAGCTCATCGTAAGTTAAAGGATTGATTCTCGCCTTGGCCTTCTGCGCCGACAAAAAGCCTTCTGCGCGTTTGTTATTTTTATGGATGAAGTCCTGCACAGCCTGCTCGCCTTCCCCCTCTTCAACCACGATGTCAATCAGCCCCATTTGCAGGCACTCTTCAGCCGTGTAACGCTCACAACCGAGAATCATTTTATCTGCCACTGCAATCCCCGCTTTACGTGCAATAAAGCTATAAGCACCCATGCCTGGAATCATGTTAAAAAATAGCTCTGGAAAGCAGAATACGGATTGTTTTTCAGCAATCAGCACGTCACTGGTCATCGCAGCTTCGATGCCAGCACCCAGCACCTCGCCTTGCAACAGTGAGATTTTAGTCACGTGATCCAGCTGAAAACGGAATGCACGCTGGGCTACCACATCAATACTCAGCTTGGCATAGGCCTGCAATTGTGCCCTATCCTGCTGACGGATCGCAGCAGCCATTTTTTGCAAATCACCGCCCATATTGAAATAGCCTGGCGTGGCGGATGCAAAGACAGAATAACGGATGGGCAACACGGTGTCGGCATCAGCCTGGACATAACCGCCACTGCGCTGGATATCAGCATGGTGCTCGTGTAAGTTCATGAGTAGCTCATGATTAATGCAGGGAATGCGCTGTGGTTGGTGTATATAACTCCATAATGCCTGTTGCTCTGCATCAAAACGGCAAAATACCTGACCGTAATCATGTGACAGCAAACGTTGTTGATAGTTAACCAAGCCTTGTTCGAACGGTTTCATGAACTTCTCCTTTGACATTGAAAATGTATTGAATGAATCAGTGGTATTGACGTGCCGGTAAAGCGAGTCGTTGACGTCAGCAAATACATCATAATCAAAACAGAAGGAGGCGGTGAGCAGGCCTCTCAGGTTTTACAGTTGCAAGGATATGTCCTGCCCTAAAAACAACAAAGGGGGCACACGCCCCCTTTGCTCTTTACTCAGGTGATTAACAACCGTTAGGCTGTTTCTTTAATTGGAATAATTTTTTTCACGTTTTCCAAAGAGCCAGCGTACTGCGTCATCTGGTTAAAGTTGAGATACTTGTAGATCTCAGCCGTATTGGTCAATTTGCTACCCAGGGTATCCATGTACTCTTGCATGGTCGGCATACGGCCCAGCTTGGCACATACGGCCGCCAGCTCGGCAGAGCCCAGGTAAACACGTGCGTCTTTACCCATACGGTTATCAAAGTTACGCGTAGAAGTCGAGAAGACGGTGGCCTTGTCTGCGACACGTGCCTGGTTACCCATGCACAAGGAGCAGCCTGGCACTTCAGTACGCGCGCCAGCAACGCCAAAGGTAGAGTAGACGCCTTCTGCACGCAGTTGTGCTTCATCCATACGGGTAGGCGGCGCAATCCACAAACGGGTCGGAATACCCCCGGCGCCTTCGAGCACTTTACCTGCGGCACGGTAATGACCGATATTGGTCATGCAGCTACCAATAAACACTTCATCAATTTTGTCACCGACTACCTCAGACAATGGCTTGATATCATCCGGGTCATTCGGGCAAGCCACCAGTGGCTCTTTAATATCGGCGAGATCAATTTCGATCACATGCGCATATTCGGCATCGGTGTCTGGTTGCAGCAACTCAGGTTTTTCCAGCCAGGCTTTCATGCTGGCAATACGGCGTTCCAGTGTCCGTGCATCGGCATAGCCATTTTCGATCATGTTCTGCATCAGCACGATGTTAGAGTTGAGGAACTCAATGACGGGCTCTTTATTCAGCAACACGGTACAACCGTTAGCTGAACGTTCGGCAGAGGCATCTGCCAGTTCAAATGCTTGCTCAACTTTCAAGTCAGGCAATCCTTCGATTTCAAGTACACGGCCGTTAAATACGTTTTTCTTGCCTTGTTTGCCGACGGTCAGCGTGCCTTCCTTGATCGCAGCATAAGGAATCGCATTGACCAAATCACGCAAGGTGATGCCAGGTTGCATTTCACCTTTAAAGCGCACCAAGACAGATTCCGGCATATCCAACGGCATAGCGCCGGTGGCTGCGGCAAACGCCACCAAGCCAGAACCTGCCGGGAAACTGATGCCGATCGGGAAACGAGTATGTGAGTCACCACCAGTGCCTACGGTATCAGGCAAGATCAGGCGGTTCAGCCAGGAGTGAATCACTCCATCACCGGCGCGCAAACTGACGCCACCGCGGCTGGACATAAACTCAGGCAGCTCATGTTGCAGCTTGATGTCGACTGGTTTCGGGTAAGCCGCCGTATGGCAGAAACTCTGCATGACCAAGTCAGCACTAAAGCCCAAGCAAGCCAACTCTTTCAGCTCGTCACGCGTCATGCCGCCAGTCGTATCCTGTGAACCAACCGTGGTCGCTTTGGGTTCGCAGTAAGTCCCAGGGCGCACCCCCACGCCTTCAGGCAGGCCACAGGCGCGACCGACCATTTTTTGTGCCAATGTGTAGCCCTTGCCAGTCTCTTTGGCCGGAACCGATTTGATAAAAGTATCGGTGTCGCCCAAGCCTAACGCCTTACGCGCATTAGCCGTCAGGCCACGGCCGATAATTAGCGGAATACGGCCACCCGCGCGTACTTCGTCTGGCAAGGTGACTGGGTTCATTTCAAACGTAGACAGCAACTCGCCTGCTTCATTGAATACCTTGCCTTCAAACGGCTTGATCACAATCACGTCGCCAGTATTCAATTTGGACACGTCGCACTGCAATGGCAAGGCACCAGAGTCTTCCGCCGTGTTGAAAAAGATAGGGGCAATTTTGCTACCGATGACCACGCCACCCGTCCGTTTGTTGGGGATAAACGGAATATCGTCGCCCATCCACCACTGCACGGAGTTAATCGCTGATTTACGGGAAGAGCCGGTACCGACCACGTCGCCGACATAAGCCAATGGCAAGCCTTTTTGCTTGAGGCTTTCGATAACGCTTAAACCGTCGGTCATGCGGTTGATCAGCATGGCTTTTGCGTGCAATGGAATATCCGGGCGGCTCCAGGCATCTTGCGCCGGGCTCAGGTCATCAGTGTTGGTTTCGCCATCCAGCTTGAATACAACAACTTTGATTTCTGCGGCCAGTGCTGGCTTGCTGGTAAACCATTCGGCATTCGCCCAGGCCGTCATCAAGGCTTTGGCGTGCGGGTTACCGGCTTTCACCTTGGCATCCACATCGTGGAAAGCATCAAACATCAGGATAGTGGTCGACAAGGCTTTGACCGCATGGGCTGCCATCGGCGTATCCAGCAAGGCCACTAAAGCCTGCACATTGTAGCCACCTAGCATGGTGCCCAGCAGTTCAACCGCCCGTTCTGCACTAACCAATGGCGAGCTGGCTTTTGCGTTGGCAACGTCTGCCAAAAATGCGGCTTTGACATACGCTGCCTGGTCAACGCCTGCCGGAATACGATTTTCAAGCAAATCGACCAGCAAGGCTTCCTGGCCCGCAGGCGGGGCTTTCAGCAATTCGACCAAGGCAGCGACCTGTTCTGCATTGAGGGGTAAAGGAGGCAGGTTTTGCGCAGCGCGCTCTTTAACGTGGGTATCGTATGCTTGTAACATGATGTGTAGGCTCTATCAATAAAACAAAGTCGGGGAATGGGCCAGTACTGTTTTCTGATTAAAAAACTAGCGATTGGCCGCGAGGATCTCTTCTCGCTTGATTATAATCCAGTCCACTCACCAGAATGTTAACTGCTTGTAACATTCCAGCAATTGATGAAAATGACAGCCGCCCACAGCAACAAAACAACACTGTCACGTGCGCTTAGCGCGTACTGTCTCCATATAACTCTTTGGCAAATGGCGTGCTGCAACTCTTACCGTAGGCAGACGATTCCCATTTATCCAGCAATTCTTTCTGGTAGCCTTTACCATGCTGTTTTTCCAGGTAGGCCCGTACTTCAAACACATCGGCAAAACCGTTGTGGTCGGTATCCATCAAGGCGACCTGATCTTCCAGCGTGGGCCCGCTATAGCGGCCGGTGCTATCCGTAAAATACTCCAGCGCAGACTCGGCATGCGCAGGCAAACTCAGACTCATGGCCAAACCAGCCACGAAACCCATTACCCCAGTGTTTATTTTTATCATACTCACTCCATTTTGACGCTTAGTAGTATGACGTATCTTTCACCAATTCGTGCGCAGTCTCAGTGATTGCACTCACATTACTGGCGGCGATTAAACAGCTTGCAAGGCAATGGTTTTCTTCCACTGTGCCGGGCCGGTCTGGTGCACAGATTCACCATCCGCGCTCACCGCCACCGTCACCGGCATATCGACCACCTCAAACTCATAGATGGCTTCCATACCTAATTCTTTAAAAGCCAATACACGTGACTTTTTAATCGCCTTGCTGACCAGGTAAGCAGCGCCACCAACAGCCATCAGGTACACTGACTTGTGTTTGGCGATCTCGACCAACGCCTCTTCGCCGCGTTCGGCTTTACCGATCGAGCCTAACATGCCGGTGTTCAGCATCATATCGGTATAGCTATCCATACGCGTTGCTGTCGTTGGGCCTGCTGGACCAACGGCCTCATCGCGCACCGCATCTACCGGGCCGACGTAGTAAATAAACTTGTTGGTGAAATCCACTGGCAAGGACTCACCGTTGGCCAGCATGGTTTGTATGCGTTTGTGCGCAGCATCACGGCCCGTCAATATCTTGCCAGTGAGCAACAAGGTATCGCCGGTTTTCCAGGTCTGCGTTTCTGCACGCGTCACGGTTTCCAGATTCACACGTTTGGCTTGTGGGCTGGGCGCCCAGTGCACATCAGGATACACATCAGGATTCGGTGGCGTCAGTTCAGCCACACCGGAACCATCCAGCGTAAAGTGCACATGCCGCGTGGCGGCACAGTTAGGGATAATCGCCACCGGCAAACTGGCGGCGTGAGTGGGATAGTCAAGAATTTTCACATCGAGCACGGTCGTTAAACCACCCAGTCCCTGCGCGCCTATGCCTAACTGATTGACCTTTTCATACAGCTCCAGCCGCAGCTCTTCTATACGATTTTGCGCGCCACGTGCCTGCAACTCCTGAATATCAATCGGCGCCATCAGCGACTCTTTGGCCAGCAGCATGGCTTTTTCCGCGCTACCACCTATACCTATGCCCAGCATGCCGGGCGGGCACCAGCCTGCGCCCATCTCCGGTACGACTTCCAACACCCAGTCGACGATGCTTTCATTAGGATTCAGCATTGCCAGTTTAGATTTATTCTCAGAGCCGCCACCTTTAGCCGCAATCTGGATATCGACGGTATCCCCGGCCACCATCTCAACATGGGTAATGGCTGGCGTATTATCGCGCGTATTTTTACGTGCCCCTGCCGGGTCGTTCACAATAGAGGCTCGCAGCATATTGTCTGGATGCAGGTAAGCGCGGCGTACGCCTTCATTGACCATCTCTTCCAGCGTCATATCGCCTTCAAAACGCACCTGCATGCCTACCTTGATAAAGGCCACCACAATGCCGGTATCCTGGCACAAGGGGCGCTTGCCTTCCGCGCACATACGCGAATTGGTCAGAATTTGGGCAATTGCATCCTTGGCGGCAGGAGAAGCTTCTTTTTCATAGGCAGCCGCCAACGCCTGGATATAGTCTTCCGGATGGTAGTAAGAGATGTATTGCAAGGCATCAGCAACACTCTCGATAAAGTCTTGGGTTTTAATCAGGGCCATTGTGTGTTCTTTAACGCGGCATCTTTCAACGGGCATTGCTTTTTAAATAGGCAATGGCGGGGCTTACATCTTTACGCAAGATTTTACCATTTTTGGTGCGTGGAAACTCTTTGGCCAGATACACAGTTTTAGGCGCCTTGTAAGCGGCCAGATGCTGTTTGCCAAACGCCATCAGTTCTTCCGGCGCAATCTCGGCATCCGGTTTGGGGATGACATAAATCACCACCAGCAATTTATCTTTTTCAAGCTCTTCGCCCACAGCCGCACAATCTGCCACAGCTGGGTGGCCTTTATACACGCGCTCAATCTCGTACGGCGACACGCGATAGCCAAAACTCTTGATAATGTCATCCTTGCGGCCCAGGAACCAGATATAACCATCGGCATCGTATTTGGCATAGTCGCCGGTAAAGAAATAGCCGTCGTGTTTATATTTGGCGGTTTCTTCCGGCAGGTTCCAATAGTTGAGAAACAAACCGGGGTCAGTGTCCGGCACACAGATCATGCCCTCTTCGCCTTCGGCCACAGGTTCGAGCGTCTCAGGGTTAAGCAGGACAATATCGTGCCCCGGTTGCGGGAAGCCTGCCGAACCGGCACGAATCGGCCGGAACACACTTTGCGACAAGTAGTATGAGAACTCACTCATGCCCACGGCTTCATAAATATCCAAGCCAAATCGTTCACGCCATTGCGTCAGCACTTCGTCGGACAAATGCTCACCGGCGCTCATAAAATGACGCACGCTGGGAATATCTGCTTGGGTCGCCTTGGTTTTTTGCAACAGTTGACGGTAAATCGTTGGCACACCAATAAAAATAGTGGCGCCATGTTTGGCGATTAGCTCCAGCCATTTTTGCGCATCGTTTTTACCCTCATGCACAATCACTGTTTTGCCCAGATATAAAGGATCCATGAGGCCAGTGCCCAGCACATAGGTCCAGTTAAACTTGCCAGAATGCATGATGCGGTCTTGCATAGTTTCGCTGTAGTTAAACCAGTATTGGGCAGCCGTTTGGCGCCCTAGCAACGCGCGGTGCGCATGTAATACACCTTTGGGATACCCGGTCGTACCGGAGGTATAGACCAGGTAGGCGGCATCTTCACCACGGGTAGCATAAGCAGGGGCAACGGTTTGCACGGCAGCCAATGCGGCCTCCAGGGACAACACATTAAACACCGTCGAATCCACCAGCTCGCCCTGCAATTGGGTCAATACGACATGCCTGAGGTTAGGAGTTTGTGAAATATTCTGCTGCATTTTGGCCGACATCCCGGCCCAGGCAGCGGCATCGGTCACCAGTACGACAGCACCAGAATCTTTCGCCAGGTAAGCCACCTCTTCTGCGGTGAGCAACGTAGACGTTGGCACCGAAATCGCCCCCGTCTTCATGGTACCCAAAAAGGCCGTCGGATAATCCAGGCTATTAGGCAAACGGATCAGGACACGGTCACCCGGCGCCACACCCAACTCACGTAA
This sequence comes from Methylophilus sp. 'Pure River', assembly GCF_046765995.1. NCBI lineage: Bacteria > Pseudomonadati > Pseudomonadota > Betaproteobacteria > Nitrosomonadales > Methylophilaceae > Methylophilus > Methylophilus sp. 'Pure River'. Next base: position 152,024 of record NZ_JBKOUE010000008.1, read on the forward strand.
TACCTGGGCAAAGCGGTCGGTACGGCTAGCCAGTTCGCCAAAAGTGATGGTGCTGGTACCAAAGGTATCATCTTCCACAATCATGGCGATTTCATCGGCTTTGGCCGTGCCTAAATGGCGATCACTACACGCCACCCCGATATTGAAAAATTCAGGGATTTCCCATTGCCATTGTGGATAAGGGGCTAACTGTGTCATGTTCAAACCTTTCCATTCGCTCTGTGCATGCATGGTTTATGCGATGCTGATTTTGCATTTCTTTTGAAAATGCTTTTTTTAAACTTCTCTCACCCTATCAATGAGCGAGCGGGATGAAGCACAAGGCGCACGGAACACAGAAACCGGAATGTACTTAAAGTACATGAGGATTTCGAGTACCGCGCAACGCCGTGATTCGCCCGCGCAGCCATTGATCTATAACAGGATGCCGTAGGGCCAGTTTTGTCGCACTACTTGTGCTGGCATCAACTGCAATACATGCAATGCAAATTCCATATCGCTGACTTTCAGTGCACGCAAGGCATGCGCACGCAGCAAGGTCTGCAAGGCTTTACCAAACATGGGCGGATCCAGCATTTCACCATCGAACTTGATCGCACCACCGAGCAAGGCATCGGCTTCAATCGCCGCTTTTAAAATCGCCACTTTCTGGTTAATTTCAGTCGGCGACGGTGTATAAGCGGTTTTACACAAATGGATATGACCAGGATGTATCACCTGCTTGCCGGTCAGGCCCATGGCAGCTTCCTGGCAGGCATGTTTATAGACCACACGCGACTCGTTATCGCCATGCAAATCCAGCCAGCGGCGCACATCGTGTGGCTCAACAAACTTGTCCGGCATGATGTTGCTGCCAATCAGAGTTTCCACACCGCCGATGACGCCTTTACCGGCGATCCTGGCTTCAAAAATCAATTGATTGATAAAGTAAAACAACTCTTCAATCCAGTGCTCGGGCGTGATGTGTATGCCCAGCGCTTTGGAAAAGTCATGAATCCCAAACACCACGTGTTTCACGGTATCGTATTGCATCAATTCCGGTGCGATTTTGAGCGATTTCGGGTGCTCGATAATCGGCTGTATGGTGATATGCGGATTGATACTGAGCAAAAAGCTGGACAGATCACGTACCTCAGCCGCGCCGTAAGACTCTCCAGCCTTGGCCAGCATGACAACGTCGATATACTCGCCCATGTCGCGCACCAGTTTCATATCCTCTTCGTACTCGTCGGTACGGAAAGAATTGGCACGAATGGCAATCGTCACGCGTTCATTCACCTTGCGCAGCTTGGGTAACTCCTGGCGCAGCAAAGTGCGGCTCATTTCTTTTTGTCGACAGCCGTCTTCCAGGTCAAAAATCAGCGTATGGGCATTGGTGAAATGCGCATGCTTGACCATGCGATTAGCCGCCTGCTCCATATCTTCATAAATGCCCAGGCTGGGCGCATATTTCACCGGCGGGTAATACAGCTGTATACCCGGCCAGTAATCCCCCAATGCGCTGGCATCCAGTGCAATTGGCTCTTCTCCCATATGCTGACTCATGCGGTTTCCTGTTCTGCCGTGGGACGGCTTGCTCTTAATTTTTCAAGGATGGCAGCGGCCTGTGTTGCCGCAGGTTGCGGATTCAGGCCCTGGATCAAATCCCAGAACACGTTGTCCGGTAGCTCGAGCAAGGCATCCAATTGTTCCATTTCAGCCAGGGTCAGCCCACTAAAGTGTTCGCTGACAAAACGCTGTAACACAATATCGAGCTCCAGCATGCCTCGGCGGCAACGCCAGGCCAGGCGTCGCTGCTCTGCTTCCCGTAAAATCTCAGCATTCAACATACGTCGCTCCTATAACACCTTGATACCAAAGATCTTCTTGCCAGGCCCATTTTTGCCAGACTTGGCTTCGTTATGCGCTTTGGCCTTTTCAATCTTGAGATCTTTAATTGCCGCAATCGCCGCATTCGGATTGAGTTTTTTCGGGCACACATCCGTACAGTTCATGATGTTATGGCAGCGATACAAACGATATGGATCTTCCAGGTTTTCCAGTCGTGCATCCTGTTCCTGATCACGGCTGTCGGCAATAAAGCGATAGGCCTGCATCAGCCCTGCAGGGCCGACAAACTTGTCCGGATTCCACCAAAAGCTCGGACAGGAGGTGGTACAGGCGCCACACAAAATACACTCATACAAACCATCCAGCTTGGCACGGTCTTCCGGACTTTGCAGACGTTCGGTGTCTGGCGGCGTGTCATGGTTTTGCAGGTAAGGCATCACTGAGTGATAGTTGTCAAAAAACTGCGTCATGTCGACAACCAGGTCACGGATCACTGGCAGGCCAGGCATAGGGCGTAACACCACAGGCTCTTGCAACTCACTGAGTTTGGTAATGCAGGCCAGGCCATTTTTACCGTTGATATTCATGGCATCACTGCCACAGACGCCTTCACGACAGGACTTACGCATGCTGAGCGACTCGTCCAGCTCTTTAATGCGCATCAAGGCATCCAGCAGCATCTGGTCACTGTCTTCCAGCGTGACGTCGTAATCCTGCATATAGGGCTTTTTGTCTACGTCCGGGTTAAAGCGGTAGATAGAGAAACGCATATCAATACACCCTTTTCTTCAACTCAAATGGTTCAACCGTCAATGGTTGCAGGCGCACGGGCTTGTAGGCCAGCTTTTGCTCATGGGCAAAATATAGTGAATGGCTGAGCCAGTGCGTGTCATCACGCTCAGGATAATCTTCACGCGCATGCGCGCCGCGGCTTTCCTGGCGAGCATGCGCCGCTTGCATGGTGGCCAATGCCACCTGCATCAGGTTATCCAATTCCAACGCTTCGACGCGCGCGGTATTAAAGACTTTGCTTTTGTCGGTAATTCTTAAGTGCTGTGCTTGCTGGGCAACTTGCTGAATCGCACTGACGCCCTCTTCAAGTAACTCGGGAAAGCGGAACACACCACAGTGTTTTTGCATGGTTTGGCGCATAGCCAGTCCAACCTCGGCCACTTTTTCACCGCTACTCTGACTTTCCAGGCGGTTCACGCGTGCCAGCGTGGCATCCGCAACATTGGCAGGTAAGGATTTATGCGCTTTGCTGGCGGCGATATCGGCTGCCATTTTGTCGCCCGCGGCTTTGCCAAACACCACCAAGTCCAGCAAAGAGTTCGAGCCCAAACGATTGGCCCCATGCACCGACACACAGGCGCACTCCCCCACTGCATACAAACCATTGACCACGCGTTCAGACTGGCCATCGTGTACCACCACCTGGCCATCGAGGTTGGTTGGAATGCCGCCCATCATGTAATGCGCTGTCGGCACCACCGGGATAGGGTCATTCGTCGGGTCAACGCCAGCAAAGGTTTTGGCGATTTCGCGGATGCCAGGCAAACGCTTGCTGATAATGTCTTCGCCTAAATGATCCAGCTTCAGGAACACCGCATCTTTATGTTTGCCGATGCCGCGGCCTTCTTTAATTTCAGTCGCCATGGCGCGCGACACTACGTCGCGGCTGGCCAAGTCTTTGGCACTGGGCGCATAACGCTCCATAAAGCGCTCGCCCTCACTATTGACCAGGTAACCGCCCTCACCACGCACGCCTTCAGTAATCAGCACCCCGGCATTCAATACACCGGTCGGGTGAAATTGCCAGAACTCCATATCCTGCAAAGGCAAACTGGCGCGTGCGGCCATGCCCAGGCCATCACCAGTATTGATATAAGCATTGGTGCTGGCCTGGAAAATACGGCCACCGCCACCTGTCGCCAACATCGTGGCTTTGGCGTGAATGACATGAATATCGCCAGTTTCAATTTCCAGCGCGATCACGCCCAGCACATCGCCGTCGCTATCGCGAATCAGGTCCAATGCAAACCATTCGATCAGAAATTGGGTATTGGCTTGCACGTTGCGCTGATACAGCGTGTGCAACATGGCATGGCCAGTACGGTCAGCCACAGCACAGGTGCGTGAAATCGGTTTTTCGCCAAAGTTGCGGGTCATGCCACCAAATGGGCGCTGGAAGATACGACCGTTTTCCAGACGGTCAAACGGCATGCCAAAGTGCTCCAGCTCAATAATGGCTTTGGCTGCATTGCGGCACATAAACTCAATCGCATCCTGGTCGCCAAGATAATCAGAGCCCTTGATGGTGTCATACATATGCCACAACCAGTTATCGTCAGACACATTGCCCAGGGCTGCCGCAATACCACCTTGCGCCGCCACGGTGTGTGAGCGGGTTGGAAACACCTTGGACAATACGGCCACATCGGCGCCGGACTCGGCCAGTTGCAGCGCTGCGCGCAGGCCTGCACCGCCACCGCCAATGATGACGGCATCTACCTGATGATGCTGAAGTTTGCTTGCACCGGTCGTATTGGCTGTATTGGTCATGCCACTCACCTTAAAAATCCATTCCAAATAAAATCCATATCACTGCCAGCGCATTGCCAAATACCGCAATATTCACCAGCCATTGCAACACGTTGCGGATGCCCAAATGCGGCACATAATCACGCAATACATCACGCACCCCTAACCAGGCATGTAACAGCATGCAGGCAAAAAACCATAGCGTGAGCAGGCGCCACCACAGTGGCGCAAACAAGGCTTGCCACTCACTAAAATTCTGTGGTGATAACCACATCACACGTAACCACAACAACAGCAACACCACCGCCATCGACAGCGCACACAAGCGCTGTGTCAGCCAGCGTCGCATGCCAGGGTATTTGGCCGTCAGTAACTCAAACAACATGCTAGCCTCTCACCCAAATCGCCCAGATCACAAACACCATGGTGACGGCGACCAGCCACAACACCACGCGGCTGGAGAAGCGTGCTTTTTGTAACGTCGTCATCCAGTGCACATCCATGGCCAGGTGGCGGATGCCCGCATAAAAATGGTGGAAGAAAGCACAGGCCAAGGCAGTAATCAACAACTTCACCGGCCATTGCGCGAGTTGCTTAGCCACAGTGGCGTAGCCCTGCGCACTGGACAAGGACAAATACAAGGCCCATAACAACAGCGGCTGAATCAGAAACAGCACCACCCCGCTGGCGCGGTGCAGAATCGACACCACGGCATTCACCGGCAGGCGGATCGTGAATAAATCCAGATTCTTGGGCCGCTGTTTTTTTTGCTTCTTTACAATCATGCTAAATAACTCTTACTCGCCTGCATTGGCCGCACGCGCAACGGCGCCAGCCACGTATTCCATCAAACGTGGATCAAATGGTTTAGGGATAATGTAGTCTTTGCCAAACGATAATGACTGTAACTGGTACGCCTCTAGCACCTGCGCAGGCACGGGCTCGCGCGCCAATTGGCTAAGTGCCTGTGCTGCGGCAACTTTCATCTGCTCGGTAATCTGTTTTGCCTGGGCATCCAGTGCGCCGCGGAACAGATAAGGAAAACACAAGGCATTATTGACCTGGTTAGGGAAATCACTGCGGCCGGTGGCCATAATCACGTCATCGCGCAAGGCAAATACCTGGCTGGGTAAAATTTCAGGGTCAGGATTGGCCAGGGCAAAAATCACCGGCTTGGCCGCCATACGGCTCACCAGTTCGGCCGGCAATCCATTTTTTGCCGAGACGCCAATAAACACATCGGCGCCTAGCATGGCATCCGCCAGCGTTTGAACGCCGCCTGCTGCGATGGCCAGTTCGCGGTTGTTGTCATGTAAATCATCACGACTGTGATCGAGCACCCCTTTGCGATCGACCATGGTGATGTTGGTGGCGCCCATTAACTTGAGCAGCTTGGCACAGGAACAACCCGCTGCACCCGCGCCTAAAAACACAATTTTGGCGCGGGGCAACGTTTTGCCTTGGAGATCAAGCGCATTCAACAAAGCGGCCGCCACAATCACAGCCGTGCCATGCTGATCGTCATGAAACACCGGGATATCCAGGCGTTTCTTTAACTCATTTTCAATATAAAAACAGTGCGGCGCAGCAATATCTTCGAGATTGATGCCGCCAAACGTCGGCGCAATATTCACCACAGTCTGGATAAACTCGTCCGGCGTCGCGGCATTGACTTCAATATCAAACACGTCAATATCCGCAAAGCGCTTGAACAACACACCCTTGCCCTCCATCACTGGCTTGCCTGCCAGCGCCCCCACATTGCCTAAACCCAGCACCGCAGTGCCATCGGTAATCACTGCCACCAGATTACCCTTATTCGTATACTTATAGGCATTGGCCGGATCTGCCTCGATTTCACGCACTGGCTCGGCCACGCCCGGCGTATAAGCCAGCGATAAATCCTGCTGTGTCGCACAAGGCTTGGACGACTCCACGCTCAGCTTCCCTGGCTTGGGAAACTGGTGGTAATCCAGCGCGCGTTGCTTTAAATCGTCCATTCATTAACCTCTTTCTTTATTGCGACAGTCTTTGCATCGACCAAGACTTTTCAAAATGTATTTTGGCTAGGCGGACGAGCGCAGACAGTACAATCAGTACGGCAAGCGAAGTCCAACAACGCGAAAATGCGTTTTCAAAAGTCGCCCTATTCCAATTCGCTCATGTAGTGGTGATCGTCAGTCAGACACAAACCCAGGCGCCACTCCATGGGCTTATCGCCATAAGTAAACGACACGCGCTCTATACTCAGCAGAGGGTAACCTTCCTTCAAGCCCAGCGCTTTAGCCACCTCTGCATCGGCAGCCACGGCTTTAATGCGTTCTTCGGCGCGGATCATGCGCACGCCAAACTGCGACTCATACATGCTATACATTGAGCCATTGCTTTCTTCCACCTTGGCGCGGTTCAAACCTTTAAAAGGTGCTGCAGGCACAATAATATGGTCATAAATCAATGGCCGCCCTGAAAAAGTCAGCAGGCGCTTGACGTCTATGGTGGTCGCACCTGCTTTGATTTCCAGCACCTTACCGATATGTACACTGGCCTTGCTTTTTACACAGGAAAGAAACTCGTTTTGCAACTGCTCTTTCTGCCCACTTTCTGCCGTTAAACGCAAAAAGCGCAATCTGACATCATCCTGGTTATGCGTTGCTACAAAGGTGCCCTTGCCTTGACGGCGAATCAGGATATTCTCCGTGGCCAGGCTATCAATCGCCTTGCGCACCGTGCCCTGACTGACCTTATAACGCTGAGCGAGATCAATTTCACTCGGAATCATATCTCCAGGACGCCACTCCCCTCCGATCAGACTTTGCGTAATCAGCACTTTGATCTGGTCATACAGCGGCCTGTAACTTGGCGACCCTAACTGCTTATCCATAGATTCGACTCCGTTCATGATTGGCACCATTTAATTGCACCTGAAATAAGTTTTTTAATTTATATCACAGGGTGTTTTTATTGTCCACTATTTTATATCTTATATAAGACATAAGATATTTGTTGACACAGTTTTTTTATTCATGAATAATGAATCCAATTTCTTGCCGCAACAAAGGAAACCCCATGTCATATGCACTCAGACCCAGACGCTCGATGCTATATGTTCCCGGCTGCAATCAGCATTATCTGGAACGTGCACGCACGCTTGCGGCAGACTCTGTCATTCTTGACCTGGGTGACCCTATTCTGGTCGACGCCAAAATCCAGTCTCGCCACAATGTGGTCAATGCAGTCAAAGAAGGTGGCTACGGCAAAAGAGAAGTGGTTGTACGCGTCAATGACTTGCACTCCATCTGGGGCCATGACGACATTAAAGCAGTGGCCAATATTGGTGCCGATGCCATCCTGTTCCCCAATATTGAGTCGCGTGAAGATGTATTGCAGGCGCAGCAGTTATTAGATGAAGCTGGCGGCAAAAATGTACCCATGATGGTCATGATTGAAAGTCCGCTGGCAGTATTAAACGCCAAGGAAATCGCTGCGGCCTCTGACCGTGTGATCTGTATGGTGATGGCAACCTCAGACCTGATTTCGCAACTGCACGCACGTGTGACGCACGAACGTTCAGCCATCTTGACCTCATTATCATTGGTGGTGCTGGCCGCACGCGCTTACGGCAAAGGTGTGATTGATGGTATTACGTCAGATTTCAAGAACATGCATTCGTTTGAATACGCCTGTCGTATAGGCCGAGACATCGGTATGGATGGTAAATCGCTGGTACATCCGGCACAAATTGCTTACTGCAACGACGCCTACACGCCACAGCGCGCAGAAGTTGAGCATGCACGGCTGATTATCAAAGCCCTTAAGGAAGCTAACGAGGGTGGGCGCGGCACGGTGGTGGTGAATGACAAACTGGTCGAACACCACCATATCAAAGCCGCACAACGCTTGATTCAACTGGCAGAGGCCATTGCCGAGCTGGAAGAAGAGTTTATATAAAGGAGTTGAAAATGAGCACAAAAATCAACACCGGACGTTTTTTCGAACATTTTGTACTGGGTGAGACCATCCAGCACGCCACGCCGCGCACCATCACGACAGGTGACACGGCGCTGTATATTGCGCTAACAGGCGCACGCAACCCCTTACATTGCAGCACGCCGCTAGCGCAATCGCTAGGTTACCCGCAGATGCCGGTTGATGACCTGCTGGCATTTCATATTGCCTTTGGCAAGACGGTCCCCGATATTTCAGTCAATGCCGTCGCCAACCTCGGCTACGCAGATGTACGGTTTATACAACCGGTATATGTGGGCGACACGCTGACGACCTCAAGCGAGGTCATTGGCCTGAAACAAAACTCCAATGGCAAAAGTGGCGTGGTCTGGGTACGTTCAACCACCCTCAACCAGCAACAACAACCGGTACTGAGCTGGGTACGCTGGGTGATGGTGCACAAGAAAAACCAGGAGGCGCCAGCGCCTGACACTGTTATCCCTGAGCTACCAGAGTTTGTCAGCCCTGAATCATTAGCTGTGCCAGCCCACTTCAAGCTAAATAACAGCCTGGGCACTGCCACAGCTGGTCAATACTGGTGGGACGATTACGAAGTGGGTGAATGCATGCGCCACCCTTCTGGCCTGACCATCAATGAAAGTGACCATACCATGGCCACGCACTTATACCAGAACAATGCGCGCCTGCACTTTGATGCGCACCTGATGAAAAGCACACCACAGGGCCAATGCCTGGTATATGGCGGCGTGGTGATCTCGGCCTGTCGTGCCCTCAGTTATGAAGGCCTGGAAAATGCCATTGCCATTCTGGCCATTAACGGTGGCACCCATGCCAATCCAAGTTATTCCGGCGATACCATTTATTGCCTGACCAAGGTACTGGATAAATGGGCCCTGCCCCATCCTGAGTTAGGCGCATTACGCTTACGCATGGTCGGCGTCAAAAATATGCCGCCAGCGACCCTGGAAAACATCAAAACCACGCAGGGCTACCACCCGCACGTGGTGCTCGATCTCGACTATACCGTTCTCATTCCACGCAAAGGAAACTAAACATGGCTGTTCATCCAAATCAGGCACTTTTTGGCGGTGAAAAACCGTTCCCGGTCATTCCGGCGTGTGAACATTTTGCCGGTAGCGAAAAGTTGATCCTGAAAGCCTTGTCACTCCAAGACCCGGCTACGCCTAATGCTGCAGGCCCGGTATTTGATATCACCTGTGATTGCGAAGATGGCGCAGCCAGTGGCCAGGAACAAGCACATGCACAAATGATCGTCCGCATACTGAATTCCGAAGCCAACAAATACAAAATGGCCGGGGCACGTATTCACGACTACACGCATCCGCACTGGAAACAAGACATCGACATCCTGGTCGGTGGCGCGGGTGAAGTGTTGAGCTATATCACCATCCCCAAATGTACCGATATCGCACAAGCGCGCGAAATGATCGCCTATATCCAGCAAGTGGCCAAACAACATGGCATTCGCCGGGAAATCCCGGTGCATATCCTGATTGAAACCCACGGTGCATTAAGACAAGTGCACGAGATTGCACAACTACCCTGGTTGCAAGTGCTGGACTTTGGCCTCATGGATTTTGTCAGTGCGCATCACGGAGCCATCCCGGCAACAGCCATGCGCAGCCCTGGCCAGTTTGATCACCGCTTGCTGGCACGCGCCAAAACTGAAGTGGTCTCAGCCGCACTGGCCAATGGTGTGGTGCCTGCGCACAATGTCACCCTAGACCTGAAAAACGTTGAAGTGACTTATAACGACGCCTCACGCGCACGCAATGAGTTTGGCTTTATGCGCATGTGGAGCATCTACCCGACCCAGATTCAAGCCATTGTCGACGCCATGAAACCGAACTATGACGAAGTGACGGATGCCGCCAATATCTTGCTGGCAGCGCAAGCAGCCGATTGGGGCCCGATTCAGTACGCAGGTGAGCTGCATGACCGCGCCACTTATCGTTACTTCTGGGAAGTATTGCAAAAAGCCAAGCAAACTGGCGTCACCATGCCGGAAGACGCTGAACACGCTTTCTTTTAACCGCCGATCAACAGGAAACAAATATGACGCAATCCAACACGCCAGGCGGTCGTTTCCGCGCAGCCTTGGCCGCTGAAAAACCATTACAGATCATCGGTGCCATCAATGCCTATCACGCCATGCTGGCCACACAATCCGGGTTTAAAGCCATTTACTTGTCCGGTGGTGGCGTGGCAGCAGGTTCTTTAGGCCTGCCTGACCTTGGTATTTCTGGCCTCGAAGACGTACTGGTCGATGTGCGCCGCATTACCGATGCAGTAGATACACCCTTGCTGGTCGATATCGATACCGGTTTTGGTGGCGCATTCAATATTGCACGTACGATTAAAAGTGTCGCCAAAGCAGGTGCGGCCGCGGTGCATATTGAAGACCAGGTCAGTGCCAAACGCTGCGGCCATCGCCCCAATAAAGCGATTGTCAGCCTGGATGAAATGGTAGACCGCGTCAAAGCCGCAGTGGATGCCAAACCAGATGATGACTTTGTCGTTATGGCGCGCACCGATGCTTTAGCTGTAGAAGGCCTGCAGTCGGCCATAGATCGCGCCTGCGCCTGTGTTGAAGCTGGCGCCGACATGATTTTTCCGGAGGCCATGACAGAGCTGGGCATGTACCAGCAGTTTGTTGATGCAGTGAAAGTGCCCGTACTGGCAAACATCACCGAATTCGGCTCTACACCGTTGTTTAGCGTAAGCGAACTGGCCACTGCTGGCGTAGGCATGGTGCTGTATCCCTTATCAGCCTTCCGCGCCATGAATCAGGCCGCGCTTAAAGTGTATCAAGGCGTGCGCCAGGATGGCACACAAAAGAATGTATTGGACCTGATGCAAACGCGTGCCGACCTGTATGAGCACCTGGGTTATCACGCTTTTGAACAAAAACTAGACGCGCTGTATAAATAATCAACACACGCGACCAGAAACAAGGAGGTTAGTTATGAACACCACCACTGATCCAACTATTGCAGCGACTGAAGCCCCCAAACGCAAAAAAGGCGTGGCACTGGCGGGTGTGGCTGCGGGCACCACGGCTATTTGTACCGTGGGCCACAGCGGTAATGACTTGCATTACCGTGGTTACGATATCATCGAGCTGGCTAAACATGCCACATTCGAAGAAGTCGCTTATTTGCTGATATACGGCGAGTTGCCCACCCAACCGCAACTCACCGCTTATCACCAAAAGCTCAAAAAGCTACGCGACCTGCCCAGTGCACTTAAAGCCGTACTGGAACAGATTCCTGCCAATGCGCATCCCATGGATGTGATGCGCACGGGTTGTTCAATGTTGGGGACACTAGAACCGGAGGCCGTTGACCGCAATACCGCTGGCGCACAGGCATTAGGTGACCGCCTGATTGCCTGTTTCGGTTCTATCCTCATTTACTGGTATCACTTTAGCCACCGTGGCGTACGCATCGATGTAGAAACCGATGACGATTCGATTGCCGCCCACTTCCTGCATATCCTGCATGGCAAAAAGCCGTCTGAGTTGCATATCAAGGCCATGAATACCTCACTGGTATTGTATGCAGAACACGAGTTCAACGCCTCAACCTTTACCTCACGCGTGATCGCGGGTACCTTGTCCGACCTGTACTCCTGCATCACCGGCGCGATTGGTGCCCTGCGCGGTCCCAAACATGGTGGTGCCAATGAAGCGGCAATGGAGATTATCGAACGCTACCAGACGCCGGATGACGCTGAAGCGGATATCAAAGCCAGGATGGCGCGCAAAGAGATCATTATTGGTTTTGGCCATCCGGTATACACGATTGCCGACCCGCGTAATGAATCGATTAAAGCTGTCAGTCAATCGCTGTGTGAAGATGCCGGCAATATGCAGCTATTTGATATCTCGGCCCGCATTGAGGAAATCATGTGGAACGAGAAAAAAATGTTCCCCAACCTTGATTGGTACAGTGCCTCCAGCTATCACATGATGGGCATCCCGACCGGCATGTTCACACCGATCTTTGTGATTTCACGCACCACCGGCTGGGTGGCTCATGCGATTGAGCAACGGATCGATAACAAAATTATTCGTCCGAATGCGGAATACAACGGCCCGGATAACAGAGCGTTTGTGCCAATCACTCAGCGCTAATCTACTGAATTTAAACACACCCTGCTCGTTACTCCATGCTTTGCAATGGCAAACATCAAGAGCGAGGTACGCCTAAATTCAGCCGTGAATGAGTTTTGAAGAAAACAGTAATTACTTTTTAACCTATTGATAAAGGTAACAAACATGTCAGCCCATATTTCTAACGTTCGCCCTGACCCGGACCAGGTGATTGTGGATATTGCCAACTACGTGGCAGATTTTGAAATCAACTCCAGCGAAGCTTATGACACCGCCCGTAACTGCCTGATGGATACCTTGGGCTGTGGTTTCGAAGCGCTGGATTACCCCGCCTGTACCAAACTGCTGGGGCCAGTCATTGCCGGGACTATCGTACCGAATGGCGCCAAAGTACCTGGCACCTCTTACCAGTTAGACCCTATCCTGGCGGCGTTTAACATCGGCGCCATGATCCGCTGGCTGGATTTTAATGACACCTGGCTGGCAGCAGAATGGGGCCACCCTTCTGACAACCTGGGCGGCATCCTGGCTTCTGCCGACTATATGTCACGCAAACACGTGGCTGAAGGCAAGGCGCCGTTGACCATGAAGGATGTGCTGACTGCGATGATCAAGGCGCATGAAATTCAGGGCGTACTGGCATTAGAAAACAGTTTTAACCGTGTGGGCCTGGATCACGTGATTCTGGTCAAGATTGCCTCGACAGCAGTGGTCACTAAATTACTGGGCGGCAATAAGCAGGACATCATCAATGCCGTGTCTAACGCCTTTGTAGACGGTCAAAGCTTGCGCACCTACCGCCATAGTCCGAATACCGGTTCCCGTAAGTCCTGGGCAGCAGGCGATGCCACCTCACGCGCGGTACGCCTGGCCTGGATGACATTGCAAGGTGAAATGGGCTATCCAAGCGCTTTAACGGCAAAAACCTGGGGCTTTTATGATGTGCTATTTAAAGGCAATGCCTTCAAGTTCCAGCGCCCTTATGGCAGCTATGTCATGGAGCAAGTATTGTTCAAAATCTCTTTCCCGGCCGAGTTTCATGCGCAAACCGCGGTGGAATCTGCATTCCAGCTGAACAAGGAAGTCGGCAATCGCCTGCAATCACTGGACGATATTGCCAATATCGACAAGATCGTCATCACCACCCATGAGTCGGCCATTCGCATTATCGACAAAACCGGCCCCATGAATAACCCTGCTGACCGCGACCACTGTATTCAATATATGGCTGCCGTAGGCTTGCTCAAAGGCAGTTTGACGGCGCTGGACTACGAAGATGAGGCTGCTGCCGACCCACGCATTGATGCCCTGCGTGACAAAATGACTTGTGTAGAGAAGTCAGAATACACACGTGACTACCTTGACCCGGAAAAACGCTCCATTGCCAACGCGATCCAGATTTTCTTTAAAGATGGGACCCAATCCAGCAATATCGCCGTGGAATACCCGATTGGCCACCGCCGCCGCCGTGGTGAAGGCATCCCGGAGCTGGTGAAAAAATTCAAGGTCAATCTGGCACGCCGTTTTGATGCAGGCAAACAAGCTGAGATTCTGGCCTTATGCCAGGACCAGGCCAAACTGGAAGCGACTTCCGTCAATCAGTTTGTGGATATGCTGATGGTTTAAACACGACGTGTACGCAGTCAATTGGCTGCGTACACAACCCGCGCTTAAAAACTTTCGCGCATATAGACGATAGGTGTTTTATAAATGCCGAATGTTGCCCGCGCAACAGGATCTACGGCCCCGAACCAGAGTAACACACCACTTATCGCAGGCACTTCTAATGGCGTAATGCAAGTCCGGTCTGCGTTTGCCGCAGCCCCCAGATTGACCTCCACATCCACACTCCCCGTATTCGGGATACCATTTTGCGCAACCCCAGGCGCACCGAGCCTCAGGTTTAGCAACCCACGACTCATGCTTGCACTGGTCGACAAGGTAGTTTCACAGGCCGTTAAATTGCCTTTGTAATTTTTAAGCACCACACTTAAAGATGGGATGAGCGTACAGCTGTCTGCCTGGTTTCTCACGTAAGCTGTGCCGTTCCAGTATTGTGCTTCCAACTGCACGGGCAAGGGCAAAAGTTCAGAGCCATGCGCATTATGCAGCGTCAATTTACCGTAACGATAAGCCAGATTCGAGGCCAGCAGCGTTGGTGTCGAAGAGACCAGCACGCCCGCCTCTGAATATTGCGGCTGTGCATAGACACTCATGCTCTGCGGCGTAACAGCTGCAGGAGGTCGACTGATAGATTGTTTGGCGGTGACGTTAGCAACGCCTGCACCCCAGCTACCACTCAATGACGAAGGAGCCGCACTCAACCCCAGCGTCGCCCCCACCTGAGGCGAGAGTGAAAAATGATAATTATCGACGTTGAGCAGATCAAAAATAGCAGAAAACGTCCCCGTAAAATTCCGGGTAGTGGCGTTGCCTGCATTTTGTGCTGTCAACGTAAATGTCGTGGTGATGGCTGGCAGTGTACTGCTGTCCTGGCCAAAATATGAAAAAGTACCGCAAGCATTGCTGGTTGAGTTAAGCAGGGTTAGCTGGAGGTGATCGGGCACAAAGCGCCCCATATAGACATTGGTACTCGGCGCATAGCCAAAAGCACAGGCTTGTTTATTATTGCTGGCAACAAAGCCCGGTGTGCAATCTGAGGTTGCATCAACCTGGGTAAACGTATCATCATAAATCCCCAGTGCATTAAATTTAAAATATCCAACTTCATCATAAATAAAGTCAGCGCCGGTACTCGCGCCATTGCTCGCCTGGCCAAATGTACCAGACAATGCGCCAGTGCGCAGTGCACCGGGATGCGCGGCAATCAGATTATTATCAATTTTGGCCGTGCCGTTATAGTTAGATAAGCCAGTAGCAATGGTCATCTCAAACCTGCCAATGCCTGCTTTAATCACCGGGCTGTTGCTGGTGCTGCTACCATTGGCAGCATCTGCATTGGCATTGCCTGAGCTCATACTGTTAAAACTAGCAGGCCGCACGGCAAAGTTATCCATAGACAGCGAAACCTGCTGGGTAGCATTGGCGTCTGTCACCTGGCAACGCAGATTTTTATAAGCATTTGTAATTGTTGTAGAAACACCCTTACGCCCTAGGTTACTACTGCTGAAAGTGACATTCTGCGTCAAGAGCGTTGTCCGGGTCCCGCCACAGGTTTGATTAATCAATACTGCAGGGTCACCACAATCAATCCATTTCACTTCAACCGTTTTACTGGCCTCCCCTACAGCCACGAAATCGGTATTCACACTGTTATCTGCCGCAAGGGCAACCACGTCGGCACTAAACGCACTGTTTGCTACCTGTGTGAACAAATGGCCATTGGCTGCATTCGGATTCGCCACAGAGGGATCAATACAGTTAAATTTAGCGGCTGGCGTAGTACATTTGCGCACAACATAGTTGAATGGGTTAAACACACAAGAACTTTGGGAGCATGTGCCATTATTGGCACAGCAAATCCCGCCCGTGTTTGAGTTAAACTCCATCTTGATTGCCCAGATATTATTGGCACTACTTTTTGCGCAGCCAGTAATCTTGCCATAGTTATCAATACCGCCGGTCACGGTGACCGAATTGTTAATCACTGATTGGCTATCAATATACACATTGTTATTGACTGAAGCTGTCAGCGCATTGGTATTCGTCACCTGCACGCTGCCATTAATGGTAGAGCCGCTATATAAAGACACACCCGAATCAATATCAGAGCGTACATTAACACTGCCTTGAACAACGGTCTGGTAAATGGTCATACTCGCATGCATTAAGCCGGTGGCGGTGACACTCACATCGCCTTGCACGGTCGTGCCATTGCCTAATGTGAGGTAGCCCGCCTGTACATTAATAGCGCCGTAATACGTGCTATTTTGTGATGAGCCACCATCTAGGCTACCGACACTGACATTGCCTGATAATGCGTTGCTCTGGCCATTCACAAACATATAACAACCAGCACAACTCACCCCATTTGTAATCGTGTTAAAGCCTGTGAGGTTGATGCTGCCTGTCGTCGTGCTCAGCATGCCATTGACTGCAACCGCCCGCGAGAGTGTGACCGGGCCGGTTCTGCCAGCAATATTGCCATTGACCACGGCATCTTGTGCCATAAAGATAGCGCCAAAACCACTACTGATTACATCCCCTTGTATCGTGCCAGCGGCATTGATTGAGCCATTTGAAATCAGCAGATTGCCACGAATATATGAGGCGCCATATACCGTCACCGCATTGATGCCTGCATTGATCGTTGCGTATAGGGTTGTAGTGTTCAATGTGACCGTACCATTACTGTAAAACGTAACATTAGCTGACTGCGATGCACTGCCTATGCGATAAGCGCCTATATTCAAAGCACCATTGACGGTAATTGAAACATTCCCAATATCAAGAAACTGTACCTGATCTTGAATATTAATGAATCCAGTACAGGTATATACACCTGCACTGCCACTACATCCTGGCGGCATTGGCGCACTTGGTGCAGCCGGAAAGGAATACATGGCCTCGACATAGCCACTGGCAAGCAATAGTAATACACCAATAACAATCTGGATGGTACGTACACAATAAACCCACTTTTTAACGCTGAAAACCAGGCCTGCCAAATGCATATAAGATAACCAAAACAAAACATTAGTTAACTTATTTTACCAATATTAAACTTAAAAACATAAATGTGTTAACAAATGTTTTTTCGCTTCTTATTACGATATGCGAGTCAATCAGGTCCAAGGAATATGAAACTGACGCCAGTGAGCATTTTGCTTAACCACTGCTAGAAAATAAAAAAGCGACCCGAAGGTCGCTTTTTTACAGACACCGATAAATTAATCAGTAATCAGTTTTTGCTGTGACAGCAAGTTGGAGATAATCGCTGCATCAGAGGTCTGACCTGTGGTCAGGTCCACACCACTCAGCACAATCTGCTGGGTCGTGTTACCGCTGCTGAAGCTACCGGACACGTTGTGCGCATCCGTTGCGAAACCACCATTAGAACTGATATGGATAATGGTATCGCTGCCGGATTTCTCAAAGTGCAGGTAGTTCACCAAGTTGCCCGCGTTCTCACCTTGCAGCAAGTCACGCACATCCAGGATATCGCCACCCTGGCTGACAGAGCTCTTGTTGAAATCGGTAATAGTGTCACGTGCTGGCGTACCGGCCACACCATCATCACCACGATCCCACTTGAATACGTCTACGCCAGCGCCACCAGTCAGGGTATCGTTACCTTTACCACCGATCAGGATGTCGTTGCCATCGCCGCCATTCAACTTATCGTTACCAGCACCACCACGCAGGATGTCATTACCAGCGCCACCATTCAAGGTATCGTTACCTGCGTAGCCGTAGATAATGTCATTGCCAGACGTACCATTCACTGTATTGTCAGCGCTATCGCCGCCAATAATTGGCGTACCCTTGTTGCTGTTCAACAAATCAATATTGATCAGGTTAGAGGCTGATTCGCTGTCCTGCAAGCCAGTGCTGTCGACGGCGGTGATCTTGAAGTTCTGGAACAGGCTCAAATCAACGGCTTGCTCATTGGTTTTAACCGTTGACAAGAACTCATTGAGCGCAAGGTTATCCACTGTGCCACCATCAGCAGCAGTGATCACCATTTTGCCATTAGCACCGATCAAGCCGAGGAAACCACTGCTTTGCGTGTAGCTCACATTCAGGCCCAACTCATTCGCAACGGCTTGTGAATAAGTCAAATAGGCCGTGCCTAATGTCACACCAATAAAGGTGTTATAGGCAATCGTCACAGAACTGATGTTGTTATTCACATCACTTGCCGTGAATGCCTGACGGCTTGAGAAGTTGAGCAAGTCGACATTCAACAAGCCTGGCAAGGTCAACAAGCCAGCGGCACCCATACCATTGCTGACTTCTGGCGCCACTTGTGGGATAGAGGTTACCTGTTTAGCCACATTCACAGTCAATGTTGCAGAGCTTGTATCACCATCATTGTCGCTTAATGTGTAATTAAACGAGCTGGTGCCAGAAACACTGGTGTTTTTCGGTGTGAATGAGAAGGACCCGTCATCCATATCGACCAACAAAGTGCCTTGTGCTGTGGTAATAATCAGTTTATGACTGCTGGAGTCATAAGTACTGTTATTAGTACCTGTCACAGTGATAGCACCGGTTGATGAGTTGAAGGTATAAGTAGAGCCATCCACTGCAATTGACTTCACATAACCGCCATCTGCACCAAAGCCACCACCAGAGGTCAAGCTACCGGTAATTGGGCTGCTCACAGTCTCATTCAGAACTGAGTCCAGCTGATTAAAGGACGTCACGCGAACGCCATCTGTATTGGTCCCTGTTTGGCCATCATAAGCGATCGGGTTCAATTCAGTGTTTGAAGTAACGCCAGAACCGATACCAATAGAATAAGACTTAATGTGATTGTTATTCAGGAATGTAATCCATTTAGCTTCTTCAGCTTGCTGAATGCCCGCGTCTGAATCGCTATTTCTGGACTCTGTACCAGTTAAGCTACCCGTACCCCCCACGCCACGGTTAGGTTGACCATCGGTAAAGAAGTAAGACACGTTTTGTGCATTATCCAGCTTACCGGATGTCTCGAACGCATTCATGGCCGTGTTCAAGGCAGAGTCATAGTTGGTATTACCATTGGCTGACAGGTTGTTCAGGTATGCCTTGGCTTCAGCAACAGTCAACCAGGTGCTGCCTAACTGTCTGGTTTGATCCAAACCAGCAAACACCACCAGTGAGACTTTCACGTCACCCATGTCGTCATATTTATCCAGCAAGTTCTTAATTGACTGAATAGCACTGGCCAAACGGGTCTGATTATTCACACCATCAGTGGTGGTCATACTGCCAGAAATATCCAGCGTAATCATAAGGTTGGTGTTGGCAGAATTAGTTGCCGTCACCGTTTGGTTAGTTGCTGTTGGCGCATCATCTGAAACGTTGACGGTAATAGAGCCTTTAGTCGTACTGTCGGCATCGTTGGCGTTCACACCAAACTTGATTGCCAAGGTATCTTCTTGACCAGCCACTGGATGATCAATCGGGCCTGACAACTGCACCGCATAGTCACCTTTGCTATCAATCGTGACACGAATCACTTCTTTGCCATTGGCAGAACCAATCAACGTGCCAGTATTGCTACCTGACCAGGTGATAGTCGTACCACCTGAGGTATAGGTCGTTGTTGGCTCTGTCAGGGTTACGCTCTTCAAGTCGCCATTTGGATCAGAAATGCCCATAGAACCGCTAGCGATCACATTAGAAGGACCAGAGTCCAGCAAACCGTTTGGCAGACCATCTTCAGACACTGAAGCAGACGCATCCAAGGTCACAAAGACTGGTGACTGATTGAGGGTGTATGCATAATTGTCGCTAGGCACACTGATGTTGCCTGCATTGTCAGTGGCAGTCACAGTGTAGTTGTGCAAACCCTTGGTAATGTCAGTCGTTGGCGTAAATGTCCACTTGCCGTCTTTATCAGCAACAGCTGTACCTACTTTAGTCGCACCATCATAGATAGTGACAGTACTACCCGCCTCTGCTTTACCGGTTAATGTTGGCGTTGCATCATCAGCCACACCGCCATTTGCCACGTTGCCCTTCACTGCACCAAAGTCATCGTAGATGTTATCGATAGTTGGTTTATTTGGCGCAACAATGTCCACAACATAGCTCAATTGTGTGGTTGCAGTACCTACGTTACCAGCGGTGTCTGTGGTCGAAACTTTAGCATCGATAGTTTTGTCAGAATCAGCCACCAACTCGGAACCAGGCACACTAACGACAAAGCCTAACTTACCATCAGTGCGGGTAATCACTGTCGTGTTGTAATCTTTACCGTTGATGGTCACCACCACTGGATCACCCAGTTTGGCTTCACCACCGACAGTACCTGTCACCGGTTGATTCACCCCTGGCTGAGATTCAGCGATATTGATAATACCGTCACCGCCGAAGTTAGCATCCAGGGCAATAGTGGCCACTGGTGGAGTCAAATCAAGGCTATATGTCAACTGAGTAGACTGGCTCGCTGTGTTACCAGCGTTGTCAGTCACAGTCACTTTTGCATCGATAGTCTTGTCTGAGTCAGCAGCCAGTTCGTTACCAGCTACATTGACGCTGAAGCCCAACTTGCCATCAGTACGGGTAATCACTGTCGTGTTGTAGTCTTTACCATTGATGGTCAC